>JBBFKT010000001.1:654583-919989 GCA_037482015.1 Thermodesulforhabdaceae bacterium | reverse complement strand
ATCTCAGCAGGCGGCGGCAATAGAAGAAACTTCATCGGCTCTGGAAGAGATGGCTTCCATGACTCGCCAGAATGCAGACAACGCTTCAGAAGCTGAAAGACTCATGAGGGAAACTCGAGATATAGTTTCCGACGCCAATGCTTCTATGGATAACCTTGCCGCATCTATGGCGGAAATAAATCGAGCAAGCGAAGAAACATCGAAAATCATTAAAACAATTGACGAGATTGCCTTTCAGACCAACTTACTGGCTCTGAATGCGGCGGTGGAAGCGGCTCGAGCAGGCGAAGCTGGAGCAGGCTTTGCAGTCGTAGCCGACGAAGTAAGATCACTTGCCATGAGAGCAGCCGAAGCGGCAAAAAACACGGCAGCATTAATCGAAGCCACAGTTACAAAAGCTAAAGCCGGCATGAGCGCAACGGAACAGACAAAGGCGGTTTTTGCAAAGGTGGTTTACAGCACAGAAAAAGTTTCCGAACTGCTTGGAGAAATTGCAGCGGCGTCTCAGGAACAAAGGGATGGAATTGATCAGGTAAACAGAGCCGTATCCGAGATGGATAAATCGATCCAGGCGAATGCGGCAAATGCTGAGGAATCGGCTGCGGCGGCTGAGGAACTTAATGCCCAGGCGGAGCAGTTGCGCTCCTACGTGGGAGAACTTCTGGCTATAATAGGAGGAAGGGGCCTAGAAGTGGCTGAAGTTTCAAAACTATCGACGGAAAGACAGGCAAGAAAAGCTATTAGAGAAGTTCCAGCGCTGGCAAAACCCGCGGGCGCTGTTAAAAGAATTGCAGCTCCAGCAGCAAGACCTGCCATTCCCAGAAAAGCCTCAGAAGTCTCACCAGGTAAAACAGCTAAGGTAAAACCCATTATGGTATGGTCGCCTGAATATTCCGTGGGGGTTTCCGAACTTGACGATCAACATCAGAGGCTTTTCAAAATGATAAACGATCTGAACGAAGCTATGGCTACCGGGCGAGGAAAAGACGTGCTGGATCGAATACTTTCAGGGCTTGTGGACTACACGGATAAACATTTCCAGAGAGAAGAATACTACATGGAAAAAGCAAATTATCCCGATCTTGCAAATCACCGCGAGGTTCACAGACGATTGATGGAAAAGGTTCACGAAATGGCTAATAGATACAAAGCGGGTGAGATTGGTCTTGGTATAGAACTTCTCAATTTCCTGGGAGACTGGCTCAAGAAACACATTCTGGGAGCAGACAAGAAATATGTTCCTTACCTGACCGGGATGGATTTGAGAGATTCCATGTTTTAGGAAACAGAACTCAGCGCTATAAGGCTTTTCGGAAAAGATCGCGCTGATAAATCTCCCGGTTGCCCTATCGTAGGGGCACGGCATGCCGTGCCCCTACTGCCCAATTTATTTTTTTCAAAAGCCGAGATTTCCGAAACTCACTTCGTAAAAAAAACTGACATAAAGGCAGTATATCGTAAAAAAACCTGACAGAACTTAGACCTTATCGTTTTCTTGAGTGTAGCGACAACCCTTGCCGAAGACGTCCTTCCCTATTGGCATAAGCTTTGCCATAAGTTCCATGGGGTTACCGCACAAAAAGGGAGATCGATAATGACGAAACGCTACCACCTCGTTGGAATCAAAATGACCGTGGCTATAATTTGCTTCTCCATAATACCGCTGGTCATGCTTGGGTTTTCACTCTACCGCCATTTCAGCAATTCCTACACTGCTCGAGTTCTCGAATCTCTCAGAGTTTCGGTGGAGGATCGAAAACGGGCGATAGATTTATTTTTCGAGGAACGAGTTCTACAGCTTGCAAGCATCGCCAACACCCACAGTTTCTCCCAAATCACCAAACCCGGCTACCTTGATGAACTTTTTTCGCTCATACAGAGCCGCTCCCGATATTACATTGATATCGGGATCATAGATATGCATGGAAACCACGTTGCTTATGTTGGTCCATACAATCTCAAAGGCTTTAACTACCGCGAGACTGAATGGTTTCAGGCGGTTTCCATGCAGGGAGTTTACATAAGCGATGTATTTTTGGGCTTTCGGCGTGCACCACATTTTATTATTGCGGTTATGAAGAGAGAAGCTGATGGTTTCTGGTGGATTCTTAGAGCTACCATTAATACTGAACTTTTTGAATCTCTGGTGCTGGCTGCTCGCAAGGGGCGTTACGGCGATGCCTTTCTCGTAAACGAAAAGGGTGAATACCAGACTAATCCTCAAGTGATCGGTAAGACGCCGGATCAGTCTCTACCTCTGGAAGTAAGATTTTTCCATGGCACTAAGGTCACCGAAGCAAAAATGAACGGTCGCAGAGTGGCTACTGCGGCATCGTGGCTGGAAAATAAAAGATGGATGCTCGTGGTTATTGAAGACCTCGAAGAAGAATTATTTCCTCTTCTGCAGGCAAAACATCTGGCGTTCATACTGCTATTTGTGGGAGTAGGCGCCATTGTGATAGGAGCTGTTGCCGTATCGGTCGTGATGGTAAGACAACTTGAGCAGGCAGATCGAGAAAGAAGCGCTCTTGACGCTGAACTCATGCACTCTTCCAAAATGGCTGCTTTAGGAAGGCTTGCTGCCGGTGTGGCACATGAAATAAACAATCCGCTTGCTGTCATTCGAGAAAAAGCCGGCTGGTTGAGAGATTTGCTAGAAGAAGAGGACATCAAGGCAAGCGAAAATTTTAAGGAATTCGCCGATGCTGTTGATAAAATAGAATATCATGTTGAACGAGCACGAGAGGTGACTCACCGCCTTCTTGGATTCGCCCGTCGAATGGAGCCTCGTCGAGAAAAAGTTAATGTCAACAAGGTCATTCTGGAAACCCTTTCTTTTCTTGAAAACGAAGCGACCTATCGCAACATCACCATTCATAAAGATCTATCGCTCAATATTCCCGACATTCAGAGCGACGGAGCACAGCTTCAACAGGTGTTTTTGAATATTCTCAACAACGCTATTGATGCCGTTGAAAAGAACGGAGATATCTGGATCAGCACCAGGTTGAAAAATGGTGGGAACTGGGTTGCGATCGAAATAAGCGACAGTGGACCCGGAATTAACGAAGAAATCATGGATCGAATCTTCGATCCCTTTGTTACAACCAAACCGGTGGGTAAAGGAACCGGCCTGGGGCTTTCCATAACTTACAACATTGTAGAAAAGCTTGGTGGGAAAATCTATGCTCGCAACAGAGATGGTGGGCATGGAGCTGTTTTTACTGTTGAGTTGCCCCTGGTGGTTGGAGGAAGTGAGGACGTGCTGAGAGTATAACCCGTAAGAAAAAGGAAATCTGTTCTATGAATTCCAGAAAAATAAAAATTCTTGTCGTGGACGACGAACTTGATTTCCTCGAAACCATTGTCAAGCGCCTTGAAAGGCGGGGTTTTAATGCTTTTGGAGTATCAAGCGGCAAAGCAGCTTTGGAGTATCTTGAAACGAATGACGTGGATGTCATTGTGCTTGATGTCCGAATGCCCGGCATGGACGGCATAGAGGTGCTCAAAGAAGTCGTAACCAAGTGGCCACTGGTGCAGGTAATTCTTCTTACAGGGCACGGGTCACTTGAAGCTGGAAGACGAGGACTTGAGCTTGGAGCTTACGATTATGTCCTGAAGCCAGCCAAACTCGAAGATCTTATAAAGAAGATCCAGCAGGCTTTTGAACGAAAAATTTTGCTCGAACAAACTCAGACGGAGAGATAATTCTGTGAAGGTCGGGGAGTTTTTCGGAACGTTGCCGCTTATTAAAAACCCTCCAGAATCGTTGCTTATGACAACGATTGCAATTTCTTCTATTATTCTTGCTGCTATGGGGATTTATTCATCGCATAGCCTGGTCTTTACTGTTATCCTAATGGGACTTTTGTGTATAAACCTGGTTGGGCTTTACAAAATTCTAAAATCCTTTCAAAAACTCAAAGAAAGTCAGGTTCGGATAAACGATCAACTCATCCAATCCCACAAACTGTCCGCTCTGGGAGAAATAGTTACTGGAATTGCCCACGAGATAAATAACCCTCTTGCCATAATACATCAGGAAGTTCAGTGGGTTCAGCATTGCATGTCATCTCAAGAGGAAAATCTCATAGAAGAGGTCAAAGATTCCGTTCAGGAAATTTCACGACAGGTTCAACGTTGTCGCGATATTACTCACAAACTACTTGACTTTGCCAGGAAGCGTAAGCCTGTAGCACAATCAGCCGATTTGAATGAAGTTATTGAAGATATGGTTAAACTGGTTGAACTAACGACAAAAACGCCAACCAAAAATCGAGAATTGGGAAACTTGGGTAACACCAAGGCTGAGAAATTTATCCGAATTGAACGAAATTACAATCTTAACATCCCTCTCGTATTGGTGGATGTTCCTCTTTTAAGGCAGGTTATTCTCAATCTTCTGGTAAACGCTGTGCAATCTCTGGGGGAACAGGGTGGAATAATAGAAGTTTCCACAAGATACAGCGGTGGCGATATGGTGGAGTTTTCGGTAAGCGATACAGGTTGCGGTATTCCACCCGAACACTTAGACAAGATCTTTATTCCTTTTTTTACAACCAAGCCACCAGGCCAGGGAACGGGCCTGGGGCTTTCTCTAGCATACACGATTATTCACAGCATGGGCGGAACCATAGAAGTCGAAAGCAAATTGGGAAAGGGCTCTAGATTTACGGTGCAACTCCCAGCCAGAAAAAAGGAAGGACAAAGCCATGGAGGAAAAACAACCTTTGCGACCCAAAGTTTTGATAGTTGACGACGAGGAGCGATTCCGAAAAACTCTATCGAAGCTTCTTGTTGCTCAAGGGCTTGAAGTTTATTCTGCAGGAAGCGGTGAAGAATCGCTGGAGTTCATTAGTAATCATAATGTTGACATTGTGCTTCTTGACATGCGCATGCCCGGCATGAACGGAATAGACACTCTCACCGCCATAAAAAAGATAGACCCATCGATTGAGGTCATCATGCTAACGGGGCATGCATCTGTTGATGTGGCTGTGGAAATTATGAAACGGGGCGGTTATGAATATTTGTTAAAGCCCTGCGATATTGACGAATTGATGATAAAAATAGATTCCGCCTTCGAGAGAAGGATGACTCGGCTGAAACAGTTTTCTCAGCGGACTTCTCTTTCATAGCTTTCTTAATCCAAAGCCCCTTTGGGAAAAAATTTGTGTTCCCAACTGTTTGGTCCGCCCATAGAGAATTTTCAGGTAAACTATGACGACCATTCTTCCTGCTTTTTATAACCATTCAAAGCTCTGAACCACAATAAAGCCTGCTTGTCTAGCTTTTTCCATAACCTTTGGTTTTGCAAAGTGAGTTATTATTACCGGTACTACTTCTCCGCCAAATTCCTCCTTCACTGCCTCAACTTGATCCCACACCTTAGAAATTTTAGACATATCGTCAAGTTTCAACACTGCATCTCCAACAAGATAGATCTCTTTCCCTTCCCGAGTAGCTTTACCAAAGACATTTATTTCCAAATCGCCAATATGAGTGCGAATGAGGCGATCTGTTACTTCTATTCCGTAATTTACTTTCAAAAACTCTGGCAGTTTGCGGTATGCCTCGTTTTCCAAAGCAAATGCCACACTTATTGAAAGACCTCCAACCTGATGTCTAAGAATATCAACAGACGAAGCAAGTTTTGCAACCTCAATTTCGGTTTTCTTTTGAGCTTCCGCAAGTTCATTTACCCTTTCTTCGGTTCGCTTTTGAGCCTCCGCAAGCTCATTCAGCCTCTGCTCCGTCCGCTTCTGAGCTTCCGCAAGCTCATTTACCCTTTCTTCAGTTCGCTTTTGAGCCTCCGCAAGCTCATTTACTCTTTCTTCAGTGCGTTTTTGTGCAACGGCGAGATCTTGAACCGACTTGCCAAGTTCACGTACAATTTCCTTAAGATCGAGAAATTCTTTTTTTGTGACTGATTCCTCCCTTTGCCTTTCGAGTTCTTCCAGCATAGCGAGAAGAACTCTACGCAATTTAGGATCTACAGTGTCCAGTTCCTTGATAAAACTAACACTTATTGGCATGCATCTCCTCCTGTCTCAATGCGATTTCAATTAAAAACTATACGCGCAGGCTTAAAAATTCAAGTCCTACGTAGGATGTTCAAAAATTAGCTATCCACCTATGAAAACCCTTTTCAACCCTTCATTCACAATGAGGGTGTTCAGAAATTATCACTATATAAGTAACCACATAAAGAGTTATCTCCCCTGATTTTGTTAAAACATCTTCTTCATTAATAAGATTTTGTTATAAAGAGATTATGGTTAGGGGCATGACATGCCCCTGTAATATGATAACCGCGATTGTTATCACCACAATCTTTCTCTAACACCCTTTACTCGCCATTGACAATTTTCGGTCATTACTGGATAAAAATCTATGCAGAAAGGCTCAATATAAAAATGGAGGTCAAAAATTTCCATGACTCAACTCGAAATGGCAAAAAAAGGTATTATTTCCAATGAGATGAGAAAAGCGGCCGAGGCGGACAACATTGATCCTGAATCCTTGAGATCGCTCATTGCGTCTGGAAAAGCTGTGCTTCCCAAAAATATAAACCACAATTTTGACCGTATTCTTGCCATAGGGGAAAAGTTACGGACCAAGGTCAATGCTAATATTGGAAGCAGTGGAGCCTGCGCATCTTTAGAAAATGAGCTTGTAAAGCTCGAAGCAGCAGTATCTGCGGGAACAGATTCAGTGATGGATCTTTCCACCGGCGGCGATCTTGAAGCTATTCGCTTAGCAATTTTAGAAAAATCCCCTGTTATGGTCGGAACGGTGCCAATATACTCCGTAGCAACTCGGCTCCACAGAAATCACATTCCTATTTATAAGATGGACGTTGATGAACTCTTCAAAAGCATAGAAGAGCAGTGTCGTCAGGGAATAGATTATATAACAGTTCATTGCGGTATTACTCGAGAAACCATAAAACGAATCGAAGGAAGCAATAGACTCATACCATCCGTGAGTCGAGGTGGTTCAATACTGCTTCAGTGGATGAAGCACAATAACAAAGAAAATCCGCTATACGAGAACTTCGACGCCCTGTTGGAGATTGCTTACCGTTACGATGTGACCCTCAGTCTTGGTGATGGGATGAGGCCCGGGACAATAGTTGATGCTACGGATCGGCCTCAAATAGAAGAGCTTATCCTGCTTGGGGAGTTGGCACGACGTGCTAGAGAAAAGAACGTTCAGGCAATGATCGAGGGACCAGGTCATGTTCCTCTTGATCAAATCACCGCAAACGTCATTCTAGAAAAGCGACTGTGTGACGGTGCACCCTTTTACCTCCTCGGACCGCTTCCAACCGACATAGCTCCAGGTTATGATCACATCACTGCCGCCATAGGTGGAGCTATTGCTGCTGCTGCCGGAGCAGACTTTCTCTGTTATGTAACGCCGGCAGAACACTTAGCACTACCGACCCCGGAAGACGTTTACGTCGGTGTTGTGGCGTCTCGCATAGCGGGGCATGTAGCCGACATTGTCAAAGGAGTGCCTGGCGCTATAGAAAAAGATCGCCTGATGTCCACATATCGCCGAGACCTGAATTGGGAAGGTATGTTATCCGTAGCGATAGATCCAGAACAAGCCAAAAAGAGGCTAGCTCTCGCTAATGATCGGGAAACCTGCACCATGTGCGGAGAGTTGTGTGCGGTGAAGTTGTCTCGAGCATTCTTGAAAAAGGATAGCCAGGAAAAAGAATAAATTTCAGCGAGCTATTTTGACTCATCTCATTTTTGGTTGACTGGCTCTTCCAGGGTTAAGAACGTAGCGAGCGCTCCTCCCCTGACCGACTCGAATAATATACCCTTGAGCAATCAAATCATCGAGATCCCTTAGTGCGTGCCTAGCAGAGATACTATTGATCTCAGCATAATACTTATTTGTGATATAGCCGTGCTTTCGGATAAATTCGAGTCCTCTTACTTGGCGAGGTGACAGAAAATAAGAAGCTGGAGTTCCAGAAGAAAACGGATCCACCTGAGGGAAAGCCAGGTTTGGCTTTTCTTCCGATCGTTCTCTGGTGAATTCATCATCCTGTAAGAGTTCACCGCCTCTACCCTGGCGCACTTCGACAGGCAGGTCAGCCATAGTAATAACATTCCCCGACGACAGCAGGATGGCTCTTTCAATAACATTTTCTAGTTCTCGCACGTTTCCAGGCCAGTGATATTCCATGAGACACCGCATAGCGTTTCTGTCCACCTTCAAAGGCTCTCTATGTCCGATCTCCTTACTGTACTTTTCTAGGAAATGACTGATAAGGAGAGGTATATCCTCAGAGCGGTCTCTTAGAGGCGGCAGATGAATATTTACAACGTTTAATCGATAGAAAAGATCTGAACGAAATCTTCCTGCTTCAACCTCTCTTTTAAGATCTCTATTGGTAGCGGCGATAACTCGCACATCTACTCGGATTGTCTGGCTTCCGCCAACCCGCTCAAACTCCATCTCCTGAAGCACTCTAAGAAGCTTAACCTGAAGGTGCAGAGGCATTTCGCTTATTTCGTCGAGAAATAGAGTACCCTCATGAGCTAACTCAAACCGCCCCTTTCTCTGTTGAATGGCTCCGGTGAAGGCTCCTCGTTCATGGCCGAAAAGCTCGCTCTCAAGTAGCGTTTCAGGAAGAGCACCACAATTTACCGACACAAAGGGCTTGTCTTTCCTGGGACTCTGGTAATGAATAGCCTTAGCTATAAGCTCTTTTCCTGTGCCTGATTCGCCCGTAATAAGTACTGTCGATTTTGAAGGGGCAACCTTCTCGATTACATAAAACACCTTTTGCATAGCTGGACTTTTACCGATTATGTTCTGGAAAGAATACCGGTTTTTAATCTCTTCTTCCAGTTCTCTATTCCGGCAGAGAAGTCTAAAATGTTCCACAGCTCGAGCCACGACCATTTTGAATTCTTCGTTTTCGAAGGGCTTACAGATATAGTCAAAGGCTCCCTTCTTCATTGCTTCAACTGCCTTTTCGATAGTGCCGTAGGCTGTCATCATAATGATCGGAAGATCAGGCTTAAGACGGTGAAGGTTATCAAGAAAGATCATGCCATCAATGTCTGGCATTTTCATATCGGTCACAACAACATCAACATCGTGGTTCAGTGCCAGTTCCTGACCGGTTTTGGCGTTATCGGCTGTAAGCACTGTATAACCTTCATCGATCAAAAGTTCTTCTAGCACCACGAGGTAGTTTGGTTCATCATCCACTATGAGCACTGTTGGGGCCACGGTTTTACTACCTCCCTTTCTCCTTTGTGCAGCATCTTCAAAATAAAGGCTAACGGTGAGTTTACCACTCGTCAAGACATGAGGCAAAATGTTCGAAAATGTTAAAGGGCACCCCCATAGGAGTGCCCCTATTTTCTGCCACTAAAATTGCATACAAATCAAGAAAAGCTTTCAGATTTCGTTCCGGCACTGCTGCAGATAGGGCGATTTAGGTTATGTCTTTTGAGAACGGGCTTCTAATTCAAAAAGACTAGGAAAAATCGGTTGCTACGGTTATAAGGGGAAGGAGAGATCCAAGCTCTGTGCAATCTACTTCACTACAAAATGCAGGATCACTTATCATCAGCTCGATGGATCCCATCTCTCGTTCAACGGATTTAAGACATTCTTCAAGTTGTCCCTTTTTGGAGACATAGTAGAAGGAAATTCCCTGAGATTGAGCTTCCCTTGAGAAAAATTCAGCTCCCACTGTAGGATCTGGAGGACGATAAAGAGAGCCATCAAGAGCGAGAGCCACAATTTCGTAGGACATGCGCTTTGCAAATTCTAGAGCATAGTCAACCACAGCTTTGCTGAATAGGCCGTTTATTCCCAAAACCAGAATTTTTCTTGGTTTACGAACACCAACAAGCCGTTGAGCTTCATCTAGCAAGCCGCCCTCTGCAAAGGCGATAGCCTCACAAAAATCGTCGTAACGATCTTTAATCGATTTCAACACATTCTTTTTAGTAACTCTTACCCGGCTTTTCTTTTTCGGGCCCATAGTCCCACCGTTTACATTCTGTAATCTCTCTTGCGGTTGACCACCTGTTTTCTGGCGTAGTCACGCTCCTCTTCCTTTAGTCTCCTGTCCTCTTTCATTTCACTGAGAAACCTCATGGCAGTTTCTCTATCCCCTCTTTCGGCGTAGGTAACCGCCATGGCCCAAAGCTCTAATTTTTCTTTCAAACTCTTCATGATTATCACCTCTTTTTTTAGGTTGTTTTTTTACCTTTGTATCCGGTCTCGCCCATTTGTTCAGCATAAGTCATGCCAAAATTAGATCACTTATCCTCAAGCCTTTCTTTAATGGACGATGGAACAGCTTTCGCTTATCATAGCCATGAGCAGTAAAAACTCGTTATGATTGTTTAATAATGCAACCATTATCAAGCAAATGAGCTTAAAACTGAGGTTAGTTAAGCAAACTGAGACAACAAAATTGCAACTGTTTTTAACCAACATGTTTCTTTTATGAAACACTTGTGTAGGAGGCAAGCGATGTGGTTTTTCAAGAAAAAAGATGACGAGAATAAACAGACGGGACAGGATAGAGTTTCAAGCGCCGAGAAAATTGCGCAAGGAAGTAGTTCTCAAAGTTCAACGCTTTCAAAGTTACGATCCATGCTGGATGAAAAGCCTTATCCCCCATATGTCCGTGAAGCCGTCTTGATGGAGCTTGAACATCTTGAACATATGGACCCGGGCATGTCAGAATATTCTATAGGGCTAAATTATGTTGAATATCTCCTCAAGCTCCCATGGAACAAATACACCCAGGATAACTTAGACTTTGCTTCCGTTGAACAGATTCTGAATAAACATCACTATGGACTTACTCACATCAAAGAAAGAATTCTGGAACACTTGGCCATACGAACCCTGTGCATACTGAGAAACTTTCGTGTTCTAATTGTGGACGACGAGGAAATTGCTCTCAGGAATCTGGAATATATTCTTAAGCGTGAAGGCTACGATGTTGACTCAGCAATCAATGGCAAAGAAGCTCTAGAACAAATCATTCGAAAGGATTTTGACCTTGTTATTACAGACCTCAAAATGGACCAGATGGATGGCATGCAACTGCTTGAAAAGATCAAGGATATTAAGCCTCAAGTTGAAGTAGCGGTTGTAACAGGATACGCAACAGTGGATTCAGCCGTGGAAGCACTCAAGAAGGGAGCGGTTCATTACATCTCAAAACCGGTTAATATTGAAGACCTCAAGCGACTTGCTAGGGAACGAGCGGAAAAGAAGAGGCATCAGCAAATTGGGAGAGGTCCGGTCCTTTGCTTCGTAGGTCCACCTGGAACCGGAAAAACATCTATGGGGAAGTCAATAGCGGAAGCTCTGGGCAGAAAATTCGCTCGTATTTCCCTCGGCGGTTTAAAAGACGAAGCAGAGCTTCGAGGCCACCGTCGAACTTACGTGGGTGCTCTGCCCGGAAGAATTATTCAGGAAATTTACCGACTTGGGGTCAGCAATCCCGTAATCATGCTTGATGAGGTAGATAAAATCGGAAAAGACTTTCGAGGAGATCCAGCATCTGTTCTTCTTGAAATTCTGGATCAGGAACAGAATTTTCAATTTTACGATCACTATCTCGAAATTCCTTTTGATCTTTCCAGAGTCATGTTCATAGCCACTGCTAACACAGTAAGTGACCTACCCGGTCCACTTGTTGACCGATTTGAGATAATTCAATTTTCAGGTTACACCGAGCGGGAAAAAGTGGAGATAGCTGCAAATTACATTCTTCCTAAGTTACAGCAGGAATATGGACTTACGGATGTAATTCTGGATATTTCTCGTGATGTTTTGACCTTTATCATTAGAGAATACACTAGAGAAGCCGGTTTAAGGAATCTAGAGCGTGAGCTTGCCGCTTTATGTCGACGAGTAGCAAGGCTTATAGTGTCAAAGCAGATAGACCCTTATGATAGGGAAGACCAGAAAAGCGTTGTATCTTTCGATAATCAAAAGATTCAGGAATTTCTTGGTCCCCCACGGTTTCAACACGAAAAAATGGGTGTTATGAACAGAGTGGGTGTAACGACCGGTCTGGTATGGACAGAAAACGGAGGAGAAATCGTCTTTGTAGAAACCACTAAAATGCAGGGCACAAATCAACTTATTCTAACAGGGCTTCTTGGAAAGATCCTCAAAGAATCTGCTCAGACTGCTTTAAGTTACCTCAGGAGTCACGCTGTGGACTTTGGTATTGATCCAACTAATTTTGCGAATGTTGATATTCACATTCATATTCCGTCCGGCGCTATTCCTAAAGACGGTCCTTCAGCCGGCATTACAATCTTTTTTGCTCTTCTTTCCCTGTTTCTTAACCGTCCAGCTCGGAGAAATGTGGCTTTGACAGGAGAGCTATCACTTACTGGTAGGATTCTTCCTGTGGAAGGCGTGAGAGAAAAGCTCCTTGCAGCTCAACGTGCCGGCATAAATACCGTTGTCCTGCCTCTTAAAAACCGCTCTCACACGGAATTTCTAAGCGACGATGTTAAAGAAGGACTTAAAATTGTCTTTGTTGACGATGTGTCTAAGGTTATCGACACCGTTTTGGAGCAATTTAATGTCATGGGCTAAGCTGATATGTTGTATTTTTTCATCTTTCGCCATAGGGAAACTCGATCGATGCCAAGGATTTCCGCGGCCTTGCTTTTGTTACCCCGAGTTTTCATAAGCACCCATCGTATGTATTCCCGTTCATGTTCGTCCAGAGTAAGAAGTTCATTTTTCTGGGGACGCTTGATATGAAAAAGTCTCTGCTGCAAATCGATCGGGAGGTGTTCTACTTCAATACGGTTTCCTGTGGCTAAAGTAACGGCTCGCTCTATCATGTTTTCGAGTTCTCGAACATTTCCGGGGAATTCATATTCCATAAGTATATTCATAACGTCTTCAGAAATTTCCGTAATGGTCTTTTTTTGAGCTTTAGCAAATTTATCAATGAAGTAGTGACAAAGTAGCGGGATGTCATCCCTTCGCTCTCTAAGTGGTGGCACCTGTAAAGTAATAACGTTAAGACGGTAATAAAGATCCTGACGAAAATGCCCAAGTTCGACTTCTTTTTTGAGATTTTTGTTAGTTGCAGCAATTATTCTGACATCAATGGGTATTTCTTCTACTCCTCCTACACGTATGATTACCTTTTCCTGAATAACTCTAAGCAATCTAACCTGCATAGATGGGGGCATTTCTGCCACTTCGTCAAGAAAAAGAGTTCCTCCTGAGGCTATTTCCATAAGTCCTTTTTTTGTCGTATGTGCGCCGGTAAAAGCCCCTTTTTCGTGCCCAAAAAGCTCGCTACTTAATAATTCTTCCGTGAAAGCACCGCAGTTTATTGCTACAAAACGTTTATCTTTACGGGGACTGAGGTGATGAATCATGCGGGCTACAACTTCCTTTCCTGTTCCGGTTTCTCCCTGAATAAGCACGTTACAGTCTGCGGGGGCGATTTGCTCAATCATCTTGATAAGGCGCTCTACGGATGGGCTCTTGCCGATGAAAAGAGGCATACTTCCAACACCAGCAATTTCCTCTCGTAATTTTCGCACTTCCTTAACAAGCTGAACCTTTTCTAAAGCTTTTTGAACCAGATTTCTTAAGTCATTAATTTGAATAGGTTTGGAAAGATAGTAAAAAGCCCCCATTTTCATAGCTTCCACAGCCGTTTCAACACTCGCATACCCCGTAACCACAATAACTTCAGTCGTGGGGGATACTTCCTTAACTCTTTTTAGAACTTGAATGCCGTCAACATCGTTCATTTTAAGATCGGTTACGACCACATCAAAGAATTCTTCATCGACAAGCTTTATAGCGCTTCTTCCGTTATCTGCCGTAAATACCGTATGATTATCCTTTTCCAAAGCGTGCTTCATGTTTTGAAGAGCGATGAGTTCGTCATCTACAACCAGGATACGCCCCCCCACTGTTTGATCCTTCATTGCCCTCTTTCCCCTGAATCTCAGCAGTATGGAATATTGAACCTGCTCAATAGCAAGGTTAGTTTAATTCACACAAATCTCTCAGTATTTCATTGTTTATCACATTACGAATAATTTATGAAGTTTCTTTGTTGGTTAGCGGTAACCTGATGGTGAACTCCGTTCCTTTGCCTACCTCACTTGTAACTTCTATAGATCCTCTATGTTTTTTCACAATTCCATAAGCAATAGAAAGACCAAGCCCTGTGCCCGATGATCCTTCCTTTGTGGTAAAGAACGGATCAAAGATCCTGCCAATATGCTCCTTCGGGATCCCCTTTCCAGTATCCCGTATCTTAATTACGGCTTTGTCGCTTTCCGGGTCAACTTTGGCGATAATTTCTATTTTCCCCTTCGATGTCTCCATAGCCTGCACAGCATTGGTTATCATGTTAAGAAAAACCTGTTGCATCCGTTGTGGATCCATGGGTATTGTAAGATCATTTGGCACATCCACTACTATGTTTATCTGCGTAGGTAATTGACTGGCCATAAGCTGTATCGTCTTGTTTATAAGGCTCTTCAGATGAGTAGGCACAATGGAGAACTGTTTGGCTCGAGAAAACTCCAGGAGTCCCTTCACAATATCTTGAGCGCGCCGAGTTTCTTTCTCAATATTCATTATCATGGACTTTAAAGTTTCCTGAGGCATCTGATTCATGTCCATAAGGATAATTTGTGCAGTGGTTGAAATGTTGTTAAGGGGGTTATTTAGCTGGTGAGCAACGCCGGATGTTAAAATTCCAAGGGAGGAAAGTTTTTTTGCCTGAATCAACTCATCCTGCCTCATGTCTAGTTCTCTTAGCATTCTGTTAAAGGCCTCAATAACATTTCTAGTTTCATCGCGGGTTTCCGGCACAGGAAGCTGATCAAGGTTGCCTTCTGCGATAGCTAGAGTAGCTTTTTCTATTTCTTTAAGAGGTCGTATAACTTTCACGGCAATCATGTTGGCAATGAATACTCCAATAACTACTGCAATTCCAAGAACAGCAAGCAACTGAGTTTTAAGGAACCTTATTATCGCAAAGATTTTCGATCTTTCTTGAGTTACGGCTGCTTCAATAGAAGAAATAAGTCTTTTACCCTGATTTCTCAATTGATCTACTTCATCTTCTGTCAGAGCTTTTTTACCATTTATGCGTTCAGCTATTGCTTTATAGTTGCTAAATCCCGACCGCAATTCTTCGACCATTTTAGATACGTCAAGGGTTCCAACAAAAGGTGTGATTTCACCAATAATCTCTTCTATTCGTTTCATATAAGCCGCCATTTCATCAAGAGCTTCAGCAGACTGGTATAAAAGATAATTTTTTTCATACCGACGCATTTCAAGAGCGGCACTGCTTAATTCGTTGAGTTTCTCCAAAAATACAATTTTATGTTCGATTCTTTCCAAGTTAGTGTACGAATAATAACCTATGGTGAGAACCACCAGAGCGTAAAAAATAAAGCTTAAAACGACCTTCTGGCGAATGTTCAGGGCAAACCTGGGTTTTTTTTTGATCATTTGGGCACCTCACAATGGCCTTCTTTTTATTACCATTTTTGTTTTTAAATATTTTTGAACTTTGCTCAAGGATCTAAAGAGATAACGGTTAAATTATAAGGCGGGAGCATTGAACTACGTTGTGCTCCCGCCGGGGTCTTGGGGGTTATGATGGAAGGGTAGCAAAGTCACTAGGCAGTGCTGGCAACTTCTTCCACTTGATGCGCCGCTTCCTCCGCTGCTTTAATAGCTCGCTTTCTCGCAATCCACATGTTCGAAAGAATTATTACAGCTCCAGTCAAAAGGGCAAGGCACATGAATAGAAAACTAACTATGTCAAGAATCTTAAGGGTCTTTTCAGGCATAGAAATAAGATTCAACTGCGTGAGATATCGCGGAACAGCAAAAAACCTACTTATAACCACTATGTACATAATGGTGCCCATAACAACCTTAATCATGTATTCCTTGACGTAAGTGGTGCCAATAGCTCCCAACTGAACACCCAAAAGCGACCCAAGGAGAATAAGAAGGGTAAGACGAATATCAATCATGCCGTGTATCGCCCAGTTTATTGAACCTCCAAGTCCCATACAGAAAGCAACGACAAGTTCCGTCGCAGACGCCACAAGACTCGAAGCTCCGATAACATACATCATGCCAGGCACACCGATAAAGCCTCCAACGGCAATGGTGGCTGCAAGCATACCGGTTGCAAATCCCACAGGAAGAACCACCCAGAGAGAAATTCGCACATTAGCTGTTTTGAAGTGAATCATGGGCGGAAGATATATGGATTGGAGCTTCTTAGCAAGGGAAGAGCTTCCCTGAACTTTGGTTATGTTGTTACCTCTAATGCTTTTGTAGGCATCCCACAGCACATAGCCTCCAACGGTAAGAAGAACAACTATAAAAGCAACACTCACATAAAGGTTAGAACCGGCTTTACCCCATTTTTCGAGCACCATATGCTGAATCTTTATCCCCACTTGCACACCAACGCTAGCAAAAAGAGCCATCGCAAGTCCAAGCTTGATATCCACCTGGCCATATTTCCAGCGTTTGTAAGCTCCAACCAAAGCCTTAGGAAATTTATGACACATATTGCTTGCTACAGCCACTGATCCTGGAACTCCAAGGCTCATCATACCAGGAGTAAGCACAAAGGCTCCTCCAGAACCGATAAAACCGCTGACCAGCCCACCAATAAACCCAACTATTACCAGGAATAAAATCGCCCATACATCTAAATCAATGAAGTTTGCACTATTAAACAAGTCCTGCATATTTCCATCTCCTTTCTTTTATGTTTATGCCTGAATTCTTGGTCTTCTCCTGACCTCCGGCCTCTTTGCCACTTCTGCCACCTTTTCGGCTTCCACTTTAGGCTGCTTCAAAGCTTCAATTCCGAGAAACTGCCAAAGATAGTTAGCGAAAGCACCGTGAGCAAAGGAAAACACAAAAGCTATAGCTATTGGAAAAGCTGCGTAAATCCCACCTTTGGCGCATAATTTTAAGATTGTCGTAGAATTCAAAAACACAGCAGCATACAGAGTTGCGGTCAGGACTCCATAACCTATAACCTTCCTAAGTAAATGATTCTTCGCTACATTTTCTCTTGCCATATTCTCTCCTCCTTATAAACTGTCTATTCATTAGCCTTAAGGCATCATCCACCTGTGTCTTTCTCAAGAATCGTGCCCAAAATATTTCCGAGATTAAGATCCTGTGATCATTGAACAATTAGGTTACAAACTCAAAACACACATCAAAATCGTTGCATTATGCAATAGTTTGCTACGGGGTTATCTCTGGGGGCTTGAAATAATGTGTTGCAATGAAGCAATCTGGAAGGAAAGTGTTGCATAAATTAAACAGACGAAGGTGATAAACTCACTTAAACTAGATTTTATAACAAGGGCGTTCTAAAAATTTTGTAGAACTCAAAACTGAGAAAGGATGTTCGGAAAAGATCGCGCTGATAACCATCGCGGTTGACCTATCTTAGGGACATGGCATGCCATGCCCCTACCCATGAGGCTCTACTCCAACGATCCTGTTTCAACGTCATCAAAACATAGGGAGTTAAAAAAATCCAAAATAAGGGATAATTTCCGAATAACATCAAACTGTGAACTTGCTCAAAATAACCATCCCTTCGGATCTAACCGGAATCCTTTAATTTTGTAGCCAGATTTAAAGAAAGCTCTTTAAGCCGTTCTGTAGCATCTTCCAGAATTTTTATCTGCTGATCTCGCTCTTCGCTACGGAGGCGGCTCATTTCAACTACGTGATGGAAATCGATCATCGATGTTTCGACTCTAAGCCGTATCTCACGAATCAGCCAGATTATGCCGTTATCAATAAGTGGGAAAAGGTATTCCTTCATAAATTTGTCCGCATACCAATCAAAGGCATCAAGCATCTCCGCCCGCACTTCACTTTTTACAAGCTGCTCAGCTTCGCTCCGGAATCCTTTTCTATAAGAACCTTTAAGCCTTTTACTGCTACGACGACGTCCCAACTTATCTCGAAGACTGGAAAGAGTATCAATGGCTTTTCCAAGACCGAACTTAACTAAAAGGGTAACCATCCCCAAACCTTGCTCTTGAACAAATAAACCAAGAGAAGGAGGGTAAAGATCATGCAGATTTTTCCAATCCTTAGGAAGATCGTAAGATATAGCTTTTATTTCAAAACCCAACTTCTCAGAAAAAGTTTTCTGGTATCCATCAAAGGCCACTTTAAAAACCGACATGAAGGTTTGAAAGATTTGTCTTAATTTTTCGTATATGGCTCGCTCTTGAGTTCTAGAAAATTCAACGATTATGCCATGAGCTTTTTCGGCAACAACTCGAGCAAGTTCATTTCTTACCTCTATATAAAATTCGTAAAGCTTTTGCGGAAGATGTCTAGGATCACTTATATCTTCCCCAGCCCGACATTGATAGCTATCTATTGCATCCAGGACTTCTCCAACTAGAGGGCTCTTTTCGGGATCAAAGAATCGTAAAACTTCATATCTTGCATCATTAACCGCCGAAACAGCAAATTCCGCAACTGCCCTCTCAAAAGTATCCAGGGTCGCCTTCAAAACAGCCTGACATTTTGCTAAATCTTCAACGGCTGAAATCAGTTCTTTAACATCCATACTGAACATCTGGATACGCGCTTGAAAGGCGTTACACATCTGCGTCGCGAGAAAAAAAAGTCGGGAGCAACATCCGTTAAGGAGTTCTTCAGTGCTGGAGTCCACCATTCGCTGGATATGCTCTTTAAGGGTTCCTAATTCTCTCCTCGAAAGGTCGCAAAGTTCAGGAATTCTTTCTGCCCAAAAAAGGGTTCTTTCTCGTTCCAAAGGGTTAGCCCCTTCCCCTACAGTCGCCACCATTTCCGGAAGTGCCGCCACAGCGTAAACAGGCACATCCTGACCAAACCAGCCCAGTTCATCCTTGATTCTATTTCTTAGTCTTTCAAAATCGTCCCGTGACTCGTGTTCACTCATGTCCATGTTAATCACTACTGCGGTCATGGGCATAAGTCCCAATTTCTTTATTAAGCCCAATATTCTAAAATCGGCATTTCGGAGCCCCACTCTGCTCTGGATCACATAAATTACGCCGTGACAACGAACAAGGTAGTCTTGAAGGAGCGCAAAATGAGCCGGATTGGGAGAATCACCCCCCTGGCAATCGGCAATTTCCACATTTTCTCTAAGCCATGGCGTGGGGAAAAAGAGTTTTATGTCCTTCGTAAAAACCCAGAGATGTTCTGAACTCACATAAATTTGATGTTCGGGAAGACTGAGTTCATTAAAAAGGCGCCTCACCGGAGTATCAGTATCAAGCATATTTTCAAAATACTCATAACCTTCAAGGTAGCTATAAAGCATCATGCTATATGGATCGAAAGAAAGCCTTCCCAAACTTTGTGACTTTCTAAGTTGTTCTAGAAGCCTTTTTATAAGATCTCGATCAGATTTGCTCCTTATTTCCAATTTGTCTCTATAAGGAAAGTCTTCCTGGTCTAACAACCTCAACCCACAGTAAGTCTTTGTAATATCACTATTTATTTCTTTCCAGGATTTAAATTCCGCCCAGCCACCCTTTTCGTCCCTGGTGGTTCGGATGCGAGTCACACAGGATGTCACTATACCAGCACCACGTTTCAGTAAATCCTCACCTAAAAGGGCATTCACAAGAGTGCTCTTTCCAGATTTGACTGCTCCTGTTACGGCTATGCGAACAACACGTCCGGAGATCGCATCCTGTATAGCTTTAAGCTGATCAATCCATGAAGATAGCTCTTCAGTGGCTATTAATCCCTGATTAGCAACAGTTTCAAGAACCCCTTCTATTTTTTTGGCATACTCGGTAACAGTTTCTGAAAAGTTTATCATAAAGACCGCTCCGCAGAGGGGATAACAGTCTCATTTTCATCATCGTTTGGGATTATAGCGACAACTCTGTTTTTACCTAAAAACTTTGCCCTGTAGAGCGCCCTGTCCGCTCTCGATAGCAAATTGTCAATACTTTCTCCCGGCAGATATTCAGTTGCCCCAAAAGAGGCTGTCACTCGATAATCTTCCGGCAATCCAGGAAAGGATGCTTCCTCAATTTCCATTCTACACCGATCCAAACAAACCGTGGCAAACTCAAGAGGTGTTTCAGCCAAAACGATAAGAAACTCTTCTCCTCCATAACGCCCAACAACATCTGTTTTTCTTGTGCATGAAGACAAGATATCCACAAAAGCTTTTAACACTGAGTCTCCAACGGCATGTCCAAAAGTATCATTTATACGTTTGAACCAGTCAATATCGGCAATACAAACTGAAAAAGTAGTACCGTAGCGGTTAGCTCTTTCAATTTCCAGTTCAAGAAACTCCATAATGCCCATGCGGTTAAACACACCGGTAAGGTAGTCATGTCGAGCCAGGTGTTCCAGTCTTCTATAGGCAATAGAAATTTCAGCATAACCTTTAATAAGTTTTTTCCTGAGAGAACTTATATAGTCCCCAATAAAGGAAAACCAAACTAATGTAAAAATCAGCGTGACACCCTGGAGTATCTCGAATTTCAACTCCACAAGTTCTGGATGGCTTAACCACAAAGCGGATATAGCTATCCCATAGGTTGTCACAGCAAAAAAAGTCATAAACAGGAACTGCCGCCTATCAAACCTGAAAACCCCGAATATGAAGGCAATGAAATACATAATGAGAACGATTCCACGGTAAGCATTCATTAAATAGATAGTAATTCCAGCAAACACAATACCCACAGCAATCTGAAGCTGGGTTAAACTAGGGTCTTTGAATCTTTTATTGAACCCAGTTCGAAACATCCAGTAGAATATGGCGTTAGGTACCAGGCTGGACAAAATAAAAGCAATTGTTTGAACAAGTGTCAGCCTGAATATGCCCCAGAAATAGCAGCTAATAATCACACCCCATAATACTGTATATGACAAGAAGCCCAGAAAGAACCGCTTTATTCTGAGCTTCTGAGCATTTTCAGGGGTAGCTCCAATTCTATTTCTGCTAGTTTCTAGAGATTTTCTAATATTGTTGTAAACATTCATTCAGCAGGCTCCCAAAACACAATATCCAATAAAAAGCTATTGCCATCACCACCATTTATTCATCTAGATCTGATAGATTTGCTGTTATCTTATTTGGCCGGAACTAATCCCAGTAACAGTGTTCGCTTAGTTCTTTTAGAGCTTTCCTGGCAAATTCCAGAGAAGGATCCATTTCGAGAGACATTTGGTAAAGAGCTACCGCCTCTTTCTCGTGCCCCAGTTTTCTAAGACTCGATGCAATATTTGCATAGTCAATTGCAGAACCTGGATCTATTTCAATAGCCCGTTCAAAACACTCAATCGCCTTCTCAAACAACCCCAGATGATAATAACACACCCCCTTCAGATGATGGAATTCCTTTAAAATATAAGCTTCCTGTTCAACAGACTCAAGGCATCTAAGAGCCTGATTGTAATCCCCGAGATCTTTCCAACAGGATGCCATATTTATCATAATACTTGCTTTTTCAGCCGAAGGAGAGGGCGCTTCCACCAAAGCCTGTTCGTATAGTTCCAGTGCATCTTTAAAGGCTCCAAGTTGAGCTTCAGCATAACCACAAAAAAATAGAAGGTCATATCGCCTTCCAAAAACTCTTATAAGGTATCTAATATAATTTGAAGCTTCTTGCGGATCAAGCCCAAGTAAAAGAGTTCTAGCCATATGTTGTGGAAAATCTGTTCCTGTAGCACGGTCAAGAAAGTGAGCTCCCGGAATAATAGAATAAACGGCTGGAACGCCAAGTATAGGATGAGTAATATTCACTACGAAGATATCCCATCCTTTTCGCTTTTTAAGAACTTCCGCGGCTCGAGTAATCTCTATCAAAAGATCATCGTGAGCTACAGAAGGAAGACTAGAAAGAGAAACCACAGGAACACCGTTGCTGGTTGTAAGGTAGGACGCTTCATCTAAAGATTGATATTTTGGAAAGGTTGGCTTGTAAGATGTGCGATTCTGAAAATCGCCTGCAAGCTGAGCCACCTCCGTGAGAGCTCTACAAAGAGATGTTTCAGGATGAGTTGTTGTGCCAACTGTGAATACAATCTCACTTCTTTTGGGGAATGTAGCTGGATCATAGGCAAGAACTCCAACTGACGGAATTCCTGTATCCATAGAAAAATCCCGAAGGAATAATTTAATATTCTGGGCTCTATACTTTCTTAAAAGCTCTTTTCCAGCCTCTGACTGAACTGTTTCTGGATCTATCAGGGGAGTTGGAAGCTCGCCAAAACTTATTACCGTCCCGACATGCCGCTCTACTACCTCACAAAGGCTTTGGATAATAGCCTCTTCAATGGTGTTACCAGCGGCAGGACCGTTATATTCATTAATAAGATAAAACCAGTCCAACGGCACCCATTGGCTACGATTTTCTGCCACATTCAAAGCAGGAACCCATCTCAAGGGAACCGTTTCGAGAAAAGCCCTGGCTAAATCTTCATCTGTCACATCATCATGGATAGACATAAGGAAATGTTTTACAGAAATTGCGTCATCAGCAATTTCTTTCCAAGTAGCTTCAATGCGAGGATGTTCTTTTATGTAGGAAAAGAAACTAAAACGTTCAGCAAGTTCCATCAAAGCACTTGCTTCAGACTGAGCCGGCGTAGCCCCCTTTCCCATCTGCTTTCTGGTTCCAATAATAGTCATTGCATCGGTTCCGCAGCGACTTATGTAAACAGGTATGCCCAACCGTCCCGTATCAATGCGAAGAGTCTGAGCAAGAATATCAAATCCTGAGAGACGGAATCGTTCTTTTACCCAGGCAATTGTATCTTCCGGGGAGCGAGTTTTATCCTGATCGTAGCGGTAGGCTTTGTAAACGCTTCTGAGTCTTATACGAGAATCTGGTTTTGGGATTTTCATAAGATTCCTTCCTGTACTATCTTGAGAATCATATTTCCAAACTGCCCACGTTGTAACCTTGCAGGAACACCTTTCACCTTCTCAAGTTCTTCAAACGTGCAAGGTTTAACAGAGACTATCCTGAAAATAGTATCATCACTTAAGACTCTGAAGGGAGCTCTGTCCCACTGCCTGGCAAATTCATCCCGAAGCCGGTAAAGCCTACGAACAATCTTTTTATCCCGTTCATCGAGTTCCTTATAACAGTCCATGTGTAGGTAACCGTTGACTGAAAATCGGCGCTTCGGAACAATACGGGATGCAACAGCCTGGGAAAGTTCCCAGGCTTTTTCAAGACGACCGATTTTTTTGAGTTCCTTCTTCAACTTTTCAGCTAAAGGAATTAGATAAAACACATCCACCGCTGCATAGATTAGCAAATTTTTATCAAGAGGGCGGCGAGACCAGTCATAATGCTGTCCTTTTTTGTTGATTGATATGCCGAAATAGAGTGATAGCAGAGACGCAAGTCCACGGCGTTTGATACCGACAAGCTGACAAGCCACAGAAGTATCAAAAATGTTTACAAAGGAAAGCCCAAAATCATGCTTCAAACCCGAAATGTCATTAACGCCATGGTGCAAGATTTTCTCTATGTTGGGATCCGAAAAAAGCTCCGTGAGATGTGAACAATTCTTTACAGAAAGTGGATCGATGATATAATTCTTCACCCCGTTGGAAAGCTGAATAAGGCAGGTTTTTTCATGGTAGGCGTAAAAACCGTTGGATTCTGTATCAACAGCAAGTTGCCGTTCGCCTTTGAGGCTTACAACGAGATGGCTCAAAGCATCATCGGTTGTGATGACTTCAATGCAATCTATGGAGAAAGGAGAAACAGCCGATGAGCCAACACAAGAAGAAAAATCACGGGAAAAGTGATCCGCATCCATTATCTTCAAGTCCCTTTTACACCCCGTTTGAAAAATTAAAAAACAAGGTCTTTCTGGAAGTAAAAAAACCATCGAAAGACGCCGCTAATAAAATCACAATCGAGCATCCCATGCAAGAGATGAGTGAAGAGTTTCTCTTTGCTGAAGCGATGAAAGACGTTAAACCTCTACCTAAAAATGATGCCGAAGGCGAACGTATTCCTCCCCCTAGGCCAACTAACAAAGTTCCTCAGCACTTCATGGTTTCTGAAATGGAAGCTTATGCTGAACTTTTGGAATTAGCTTCTGGTTCTGGAAGCACAACCTTTGATCTATACTACACTGATGAATATGTGGAAGGCGCTGTTCAGGGACTTCCCTATCAGGTCCTTCGCAAGTTACGCCGCGGGGAATTCAGCTATCAGGATTATCTCGATCTGCATGGATACACTAAAAAAGAGGCTCAGACCAGGGTCATCACTTTTCTGGAAAGAGCTTACATGAGAGGCGATCGATGTGTGCTTATCATACCAGGTCGAGGACTCAATTCCGCTGAAAAAAAACCAGTCTTAAAAGAAGGGCTTATTCGATGGCTTACTCAGTATCCTTTGAAAAACATTGTGCTTGCATTTTCATCAGCAAGAGCCTGTGATGGTGGACTAGGAGCATTTTATGTTCTACTGAAGCGAGTAAAGAAAAAAGGACGGTTTATGGTGAGAGATTACCCGCTCTAGTCCACAAAAAGGGGCACAAAGGAAAACTGTTCTACGTCAACAAGCCCCCGATCGGTGATTTTAAGAAAGGGGATAACAGGAAGAGCAAGAAAAGAGAGTGCCATAAAGGGGTTTTCCATAGAAGATCCGAGCAAACGAGCTTTTTCCTTAAGTTCTTCTAGGCGATGAGCAACAACTTCGAGTGGTGCGTCAGTCATGAGTCCTGCTACTTCGAGAGGCAAGATCAGGACATCGTCAGGAGATGCAGCCACTGCCAAGCCTCCACAGACCTTCCTCAAAGCCTCAGCCGCAACTGCCATCAACTCATCGGATGTTCCCACAACTATCAGGTTATGGTTATCATGAGCCACCGTGGAAGCTAAAGCCCCACGTTTAAGCCCAAGTCCCTTGCAAAATCCCACAACTGGTAATGTTCCCGGCTCATAGCGATTCCAGACAGCTACCTTGAGGATATCTCTATCGGGATCGCTTACTGCCATCCCATCTCTCACGGTTACAGGTTCAATGAGGCTTTCGGTTACAATGGAATTTTCCTTAAGTCCAATGACCCGGATATGGGATCCCTGAGCTTTTACGGCAAAATAAGACGGCGTCACAATATCTATTTTCATCGGGCTCTGTGGTTTTGGTGCTCTAACAGAACAGGCTTCAATGAGTTTTCCATTTCTTGCGACTTCACAACCTCGCTTGAAGACTCTTTCCGGCACCCAGGGTTTAAGAGTCGGGCTCAGGGAAAAATCTGCAAGCATTCCCGGAATAATCGCTCCCCGATCTTTCAACCCAAAAGCCAGAGCCGGCGTCCAGGTAGCAAGAGTAAGAGCTCTTACGGGAGAAAGGCCCAACTCCATTGCGCTGTTCACCTGAATATTCAAATGCCCCAGTCTTAAAAGATCATCGGGATGTCTATCATCGCTTACAAAAAGACAGCGATGCCAGGTGGTATCGTCCACAAGACTGATGAGATTTTCCAGATCTTTAGTCTGGCTTCCCTCCCGAATCATAATCCACATTCCACGCGAAAGTTTCTCTCTAGCTTCTTCAAGCCTTGTGCATTCATGATCAGACTGAACTCCCGCCAGAATATAGGCATTAAGGTCTTTGCCAGAAAGAAAGGGAGAATGCCCATCAATTGAACAATCGCTAAAAAGAAATACCTTTTCCCATATGGATTTATCAGCGGATAAAACACCAGGGAAATTCATCAGTTCGCCAAGCCCAAGCACTCGTTCATCGCGGGCAAGATCAAACAAATCCACCGCATCAAGTTTTGCTCCGGATGTCTCCAGCGGTGATGCAGGAACACAGCTCGGAAGCATCACAAAAATATCAACGATGTGAGCAACCAATCTAGCCGCATCTAACACATAGGAAATCCCTTCGGTTCCGCATACATTGGCAATTTCGTGAGGGTCGGCAATAACGGTTGTTGTTCCCCAAGGAGCAACCGATTCGGCAAAACCTTCGGGAGTTAGAAGAGAACTTTCTATGTGAATATGCCCTTCAATGAACCCGGCGCAGGCGTAGGAACCTCGACAATCAATGTTTTCATGAGCATCGTAATCCCCACAACCTACAATAATTCCTTCGTGCACGGCAAAGTCTGTTTCTTCAATCTGACCGGTTAGCGGATTAACAATCTTAACGTTTCGGAAACACTTCTCCGCCTTTTCTTTACCCCTTGCAATATCAATGAAAAGGCGCCATTTCGAATAAGGACTTTTTGTCATTCTTTGCTCCTTGGGCAATATTCCTTGTTTTTTCCGCTAAGCCGAAAGTCCCAGAGCTACCCGTTTTGCCGCAATGTGATCTATAATCAAGCGAGCAGCCTTCTGAGGATCTGGTTCCACGGCAAATTTTGCTCCTACCACCTTTTCAAGGTCTTCGGTCAGAAGTTTTGCGATGTTACGGCTTCCAAGCACAGGCGGTGTTACACCCAGGACTGTGAAGATACCAGATGCTACGGCATAACAGGCTATAGAAACCGCTTTTTCGGAATACCACTCAGGGGCTGCAGCAGCAAGAGGTAGAGCGGACATATCGGCACCGATATGATTTGCTAAAGCCGCCGCAAGGACAAGAATCCGCACGTTATCAACACAGCTTCCCACATGAAGAACAGGAGGAATGGAGAGCGCTTCGCAGATTTTTCTAAGACCGTTGCCGGCGAGACGGGCTGCTTCGAGCTGTTTAAGACCGGCTTTACCATGAGCCACAGCCGCACAGCCCGTATCTACAACAAGAATGTCATTTTTAATAAGCTCTTTCGTCAGAGTCACATGACCATAGTCGTGTTTAATCTTGGGATTATTGCATCCAACTACACCGACAGCCCCTTTTATGGCTCCAGATTTAATTGCGTCAACCAGAGGATCCAGAGAGCCACCAAGTGCATCCAGTAGCGATTCCACGCTAAAGCCGCTAAAGATTTTAACAGGCTTTACGGGGATGAAGACTTTTTCGGGGATGCGATTTTTGAAATTTTCAACAGCTTCTTTGATAATTTCTCGAGCTAGCTCTCGAGCGTTTTCAGGATGAAACTCTTTATGTGTCATTCCGGGGAATTTTGCTTTATCGGAAGTGGAAATCAGCTTGGTGTGATAGCAGGTAGCAACAGTTCCGAGTGATGGCATAATGCATTGATAGTCAACGATCACCATTTCCACAGCTCCGGTGGCTATGGTGAGTTCGGTCATAAGGTGGTTACCGGCCATGGGAATGCCACGACGCATCAGGAGTTCGTTCCCCGTGCAGCATAGCCCTGCAAGGTTGATCCCTGCGGCACCGACTTCTCTGGCAAGAGCAATCAGATCGGGATCCTGCGACGCCTGAGCGATCATTTCGGAAACAAGAGGATTATGTCCATGAAGAATGATATTGACTTGATCTTCTTTAAGCACTCCAAGGTTGACTTCGGACGGGACGGGTTTTGGCACACCGAAAAGGATGTCGGAAACTTCGGTAGCGATCATAGACCCACCCCAGCCGTCAGCAAGAGCAGTTCTAAGGCCGTGAAGTAGCAGACTTATCCAGTCATTATCCACTCCCATGTGAGTGCGGTGCATCATTTCGACAACTTCCCGGTCGATGCCTCGTGGGGTAATGCCAAGTTTTGCCCAGAGTTCACGTCGGTCTTTGGGGGCTCTGGCAACAAAAGACACTTCTCGCTTTTTAGTGCCAAAGTCTTCTTCAAGGGCTTCGGCTAGCTTCAAAGCTATTTCGTTAACGCTCATTCCATCGGCATTTATGCCAAGTTCTACGGCAACCTTTTTTAACTTTTCCTCGCTGGAGATTCTGTATCCTGGGGCTTTATTTTCTGCTACGCTACGGAGCACCTCAACGAGGTCTCTTCCGTGATCGGAATGGGATGCTGATCCTGAGGCAATCATCCGTCCAAGGTTTCTTGCGACTATAATGTCGGCATCGGCTCCACAAACACCCTTTTGGGGTCCTTCGCCGAAGGGATCTATACGGCAAGGACCCATGACACAGTTTCGGCAGCTTAATCCCAGTTCGCAAAAGCCGCACTGGGGAAGCTGAGCCTGGTAACGATCCCATACGGTTTCCACACCGTCTGCCGCCGCTTTCTTTATCATAAGGCGGCCATCTTCGGTAATTGTTGGGACGTCGTGATGCATTGGTGTCCTCCTTCATGGAGTCTTTAATGCGGGTAATGGCTAATAAAACTCTGGTTTCAAAGATCCTTCAAGGATGCTAAACGAGATATTTTTCACGCTCAAATCTAACCGCCTACGGTCTATAATGTCAACTTTTCTTGAGATCATTCCAGGATTATCTTCTATTCGGAATATTTGCCGTTCTTCCTTTATAGTTGTTTGTATGACTAACGTTTGCTATGTTTCATGCAAGGAGGTTGTATTATTTATGGAAGATAGCCTTATGATGAAAGATTGAAGGGATTTAGCCTGGCATAAGACAACTTAAGGAGGCTATATGCCGGTCACACTGCCATTAGATATTTACGAGGTGTTTGAGAAGATTTTCGGAAAGGAAGATGCCAAAACAGTAATAAAGTCTCTCGAGTCAGTAATAGGCAATGAAATAACAAACAAGTGGCATCAGACAAAGGAAGAACTGAAAACCGAACTGCTCAGGGAAGTGCCTACAAAGTTAGAACTTGAGAACGTGAAGATTCAGTTAACAGGCGAGATAGAAAAAGTCAAAATTGAACTCCTTGGCAAGATAGAAACGGAGATAACCCGATTAGACCGTAAGTTCACCATAATGTTCGTGATATTGTTTTTCACGATAATCTTCTTAAACCAGAATGCCCTGGAGTTTTTGGCAAAGGCTATAGGGCTGGTAAAGTAAATAGAACTGAACAGGGCAAAAAGCCGAAAATGAGGGAATTTTCCAGATACTTAACCGGCTTTAACCAGAGTGGGCTACCATCCTTACCGTAGCAGGTGTATATTCCCAAGCCTTACATTTTTTAGTCCTGTCCTGATTGCCACTTCTTTGCATCTAAGAGCTGTCTCTCTTCTCGTTACGGGAAGATCGTGGAAGTAGAACTGAGGATAAAAAGCAAGAAGAGCATAGGGAATATCTGGATTAAGATCGGCTATAAACCTGGCGATATTCTCTACTTCTTCTTCGGTCACATAACCTGGCACAAGAAGAGTGCTTGCCACAAGTGGAGGAGGCTCAGGTCTTTCTTTTATTCTTTCTGCAAGTCTTGCAAAGTTTTTCAATGTGGTTTTATTTGACTGACCAGTAAGAACCTTATGGAGATTTTCATCCCAGACTTTTAAATCGAACTTAATGCAGCCTCCGGATTCAAGCACAAGGTCAAAAGCTTCGTCCAACAGTTTTTCATTCATAGAACCGTTGGTTTCAAAGCATATTCTTAGTATTTTCCCCTTTCTTTTTTCCAGCGCAAACTTTGAAAAAGCTATAGAAAAAGGCATTTGAGAACTTGGATCGCCGCCAAAGAAGCAGATGCAGGACGTAGCTTCATCCAGCAAAAAACCCATATCTTCAGGAGCAAAAAGCCTACCGTAATGAAGTTCCTCCTTAAAGTGCCAATTCTGACAAAAAAGACAGTTGAAAGAACAAGTGTGAAAAAATATCGCCAGATTTTTATAGCCGTATTCCGGGCCTCTTTTGTAAGCGTATTTAGGATATCCACTGCCTGTGCCACCAGGGCAAACCCAGTCTGCAACGCAGTTTGTAGGAAGAGGGTCGTGATAAAAAGATAGCTTTCCAAGTTCGAATTCAGGAGAAAGTTTTCCTCCGATGTTCTTCCTGAGACCACAATATCCCAGCTCTCCTTCGCCAATAACACAGGCATTAAGACAGACTTTGCAGGCAACACCTCCCAGGGTTTTAGGGGGAACTGCTAGCAGTCGAAACTTCTTCCTTGAACTTTTATGAACCTCGGCCGCAACCGCTAAGGCATCCTCGGGTTTTTGTCTTATGCAGTATGCACAGAGGCTTAATTCTGAAGATATTTCCGGATGTGTTTTATTACAAAATCTACATGTCCCCATAAAACAACCCTCAATACCTATGAAGTTTTATGGTAAAAAATCTCCAAATGGATTTTTTGGAGTTCTTTCTATTCGACATACTTAACTTAACAAATACCAAAACAAAGGCTAAAAAAATTCCTAATCTGACACATAATATATGGCGTAAGATGAGCCTAAAGACTTTTAGAAATTACTGATTCTTGTTAAAGTAAAGACCGAACGGGATAGCGAATACGATTGTCCATCTGGGAAGACTTTAACGAAGGAGGTTTAACCATGAAAAAAGATGTTCGTCCAGACAATGTCAAAAAGCGTTTTCCTTCCTGCTCTGTTCCACTTGTAAACGGAAAAGCTCTTATTCAAGCAGCAAGGAAAAATAAAACCATGATTATGGCAGCAAATATTCGATGTCGTCTTCCCGTTGAAGGTCTTGTGCGAGCATCCATGGCAACAAAAGCTCCGGTTATGTATGAAATAGCAAAGTCGGAACTGGGTTATACAGATTTCACACCTGCATCTTTTGTGGAATTCATCATTCGAGAAAATGAGAGGCTGGGAAACACCGACGTGCCTTTCGCCATTCATGGAGATCATATCACGGTGAAAAACCCGGGCGAGAAAGAAGGGGTAAGAGCGCTCATCCGGGAAGAAATGGAAGCAGGTTTCACATCTTTTGCTATCGATGCATCTCACATGGAAAATGAACTCAACCTTGAAGCGACTTCTGAACTCGCCAAACCAATAGTGGAAGCTGGTTTTTGTCTTGAAGTGGAACTTGGAGAAATTGGAGCCAAGAGCGGCAGCGCTGAAGGATTCACTAAGCCTGACGAAGCCGAATGGTTCATCAGGGAACTGGTCAAAAGAGGCATTCATCCAGATTTGCTTGCAATCAACAATGGATCAATCCACGGAACCTATTTTGGCACGGCAAAAGAAGGTATCCAGCTTGATTTAACGCTTGAGATTTGGAAGGCTATTCAACCCTGGTCTGTGGATATTGCTCAACACGGTATTACTGGCACTTCCTTGGAAAAAATCTCTTCTTTTATAAATTATGGTATTCGTAAGGGCAATGTAGGCACATTCTGGCAAAATATTTCCTTTGGATTTGCCATGAACGAAAACGGAAACGCTATAACCACCGAAGATAAGGGCTATATAAAAAGACCCTATCGTGGCATTCCCGACGAACTATGGGAAGAAATCTGGGCATGGGCAAAAGAAACAGGAAATGTCGGTGGAAACATTAAAAAAGCTAACAAAGTATTTGTAGCTAAACTAAACGCCATTGGTAGAGAATACAAGGAACGGATAACCTGGCAGGTTTACGAAGAGGCTATCAAACTATTTGAAGCCACTAGATCAATTGGTCTTGCAGACGAAGTATGGTCTATGCTTAGCTGATAAACAAAAAGGGGCAGCGCGCAATTTAAAAAAGCTGCCCCAATTTGCCTTCAAAAAATCTTTTTCAACACTTAATCCCCACAGGATGAACAACTTTTAGACGAAGAGGAGCTTTCTCCCGACGAAGAAGTCGACGAATCTTTCTCTTTAGATTTGGATGGCGAATAACCCTGGGATTTATGAGCATAATCTGTCACATACCATCCAGTTCCTTTTAGATGAAACGTGCTGAGAGAGATAAGCTTTCTGAGCGATCCCCCACAGGAAGGGCAAGTTGTAAGGGGTGCATCGGAAAACTTCTGCATTACCTCAGTGATCTTACCGCAACTTGTGCATTCGTATTCGTAAATGGGCATCTTCACGCTTGATTGCTCAAACTACGCATTTTGCATAGTTTGAGGCTGGGGTATTTATCATCCGCCCTTCCGGGCTTTCCCAATGCCCCAGCAGGCGGAATTTTGGGAAAGCCACAAATCATAGAGGTGACCTACGCCACCTCTTTTCCTAATTATGTTATTTTTAATATAGAGAAACAAAATAGCGTTTTTATAATAAAGCAACCAGCCATTTTTTGCAAGGCTACCATATTTCTCAAACACATCACAGTTTACAAAATATTAAATTGTCTCAAGACCTTTGCCAGACGGTCGTCGGTTTTGGCAAGTTCAAGGAGGACATTAATAAGATCTTTGGATTTGTCTTCTTTCCTGAGTTCAGCCAGAGCCTCTTCTTTAGCCTTCTTTATAATAGTTCTTCTGTCCCAGTATGCAAATCCTATAACGGTTACAACAATAGCCGTAAATACCGCCGTCAACCGATCAAGTTGTCTGTTGAGATCTTCGAAACGTCTATTTATTTCTTCAAAACGCTTGTCGATCTCCGCAAAACGCTGTTCAAAGCGTTTCTCAAGATCTTCAATTCTTTGCAAAACGGCTTTCTGATTTTCTTCGAGTTTTGTTTCGACCTTCGTGAGTCGTTCAATTATCTCCCTGTCGCTTATCCTTTCTGCTTGTTCTATCGCAAAACCGGGACAGACAAAAAAGGCCATCGATACAAGCAAAATAAGGAAGAAAATTACTTTCTTCATCAATACCTCCCATGAAAAACTGACGCTTAAACCAGGCCAGATATTTTCAAAGTTCTACAAGATGTTGAACTGCCTCAAAACCTTTGCCAGACGGTCGTCAGTCTTGGCAAGTTCAAGGAGGACATTAATAAGATCTTTAGATTTGTCTTTTTTCCTGAGTTCAGCTAGAGCCTCTTCTTTGGCCTTTTTTATAATAGTTCTTCTGTCCCAGTATGCAAATCCTATAACGGCTACAACAATAGCCGTAAATACCGCTGTCAATCGATCAAGTTGTTTGTTAAGATCTTCAAAACGTTGATCAATACGCCTGTTGATCTCTTCAAAACGTTTATCTATCTCCGCAAAACGTTGATCGAAGCGTTTATTCATCTCTTCAAAACGTTTGTCGATTTCTTCAAACCGCTGTTCAAAACGCTTTTCGAGATCATCAATTCTTTGCAAAACTGCTTTCTGGTTTTCTTCAAGTTTTGTTTCGACTTTCGTGAGTCGTTCAATTATTTCTCTGTCGCTTATCCTTTGTGCCTGCTCTATCGCAAAAGCCGATGAAACAACAAAAATAGCAAAGAAAGTTGTTATCAGACAAAAAAACACTTTCTTCATTTTTTAAATCCCTCCCATCAAGCCATAACCGCTCCGTGTAAAGCCGTCAATAAATCTGGGAGTCTATTTCTGAAGCAAACCTCAATTATTCTGATACCTTAACAGGTTCCGATCCCTTTACGGTTATCACTTTGTAAGATCTATCAACAACTCCGTAAGGATCTATTTTTCTAACTCCTGTAATGCTTCCGGAAGGTGCAAACCCCTGTTGAACTGCTAGCATGAGCCCTGCTCTGGTTTTTTCAGCACGATGTCTTATCTGCAAAATAATTGTAACAGCATCGTATCCCGCTGCTTCTAAAAATTGGGGTAAAGATTTATACATCGCCTGAAACCTGGACTTAAAAGCCGAAAAAACTTCACTGGTTTCCTGGTTAAAATAGGGCGTCACATAGTAGGCTCCATCAAGATACCCTCCCGAAAGACTTGAAAACTTGGGATTATCCCACAAATGGGAACCTATAAAAGTAACCCCTACCAAATTAGCTTGCACCAGTTGAGGCACAATAAGTGAGACGGTCTTCAAGTCATCGGGAAGAAACAAAGCCTGAAAGGGAGGGGTATCAAGAACAGTCTTTCCTTCTTTCTTTTCCCCGTAAAGCTTATCAATAAAGTTTTTGAAATTAGTCGTTCCCGGAGAGTATGATGCCTGAGCAACTACCTGTCCACCTCTTGCCTGAACAGCTTGTAAGAAAGCATCCCTGGTCTGCCGACCAAAACTTTCATCGGGATAAAAAATACCGAAGGTTTTGTAGCCAAGAGTTCCTACAGCATAATCGGCAATTCGATCAACTACAGATCGGACATCGGGAAGGAATTTAACAACAAATGATCCTCCTCCTGTTGAATCACCAGGAACAAGAGCAAAGGTAAGAGCAGGTAAAGGTTGTCCTGTGCTTTCTAATGCCTCCACTCCCTGACGGCTCATAGGACCAACTACGGCAATAACTTTGTCTTCGTTGACGAGTTTTTCAAAACCTTTCAGAGTTGATTGAGCTTCGGGAGGTGTATCCTGCACGATCAATTCAACCGGATCATCAGGGTGTTGTTCGTTCCACAGCGCCACAGCAAGCGATGCCCCTCTCATGACCTGATACCCATACCCACTGGCGCTACCACTAAGAGGCACCATAAGCCCTATTCTTCTGGGATCACCCGGTTCACCCACAATAACGTTTAACGGTTCGCTGGGACGAACCGGCTGTTGAGTTGCAACAGTTGGAGCCATACCAGAAATTTTTTGAAAAGCAGAAGCAAGGTAATGTCCCGCTCCTGCACTTTCGACCGTCGCTCTCAGAAGTTCTTTGCCTTCTGCCACACGGCCAGTATCCATAAGTTGCTTTCCAAGACTAGCCTGAGCAAAAAGCCTTAAATCCGGTGATGAGTTCTTATCAGCTAATATCGATCTAAGTTGCCTTTCATCAAGCGATTTGCTCATAAAAACCATAGCATCAGCCGCTTCGTCAGGAACTCTCATACTGGGCTGCTGCAAAGCCGCATTAAGATAATTCACAGCTTTCCTTATGTTTCCGTCCTGACTTATTGCAATGCCAAGAACAAAGTTCCTTTTCCCAACGTCAGATACTTTTTTACCAGCATCAATTGCTTCCCGGACTCTTCGTTCCATTAGAAAAGCTTTTGTAAGGCTATAGTAAGCCTCTCCCACTCCATTCCATTGTGGGTAATTGTTTACGAGATAGAGATAATAAACAGCGGCATCGTGCCATCTTCCCTGCTGTAACATAATCTGTCCCAGGCGATCCAAAGCAACTGGAGCCACAGTGCTTCCTGGATAAGATGTGGCAATTCTGTAGTAAAGATTTGCCGCTTCAGCGACGTTCCCTTCCTTTTCCAGTCGCTCAGCCTGACTCATCATGTTAGCAGTTTCATCAATAAACTGCTTAGGAGGAACCATTCCAGGTCTGGGATAGGAAGGATAATACCGCTGTTCCCCACCGTAATAACCAGAATCCATCGTTGCAGCACATGAAAGGCAAAGCAAAGCCGAAATAATTACACCAAACCAGCGAATTCCAAGCCCTACGGTAATTCTACGCTTCTCATTCATTAGACAAGCCCCCAACTACAGTTAACAATTTGCACCAAAACCTAAAAAATCTGTTGAATCCTCACGCTGCCGCTTCCATCATCTACAACTAACCTATAAATACGGTCTGCGTAATCTCGAAATAGATCTATATCATGGTGGCTTATTACCAGCACCTGATAAGACAATTTTTCGGCTATGCGGTGAATGATTCTCATAAACCGAGGAACAAGATCCGGTCTCAGCCAACAATCCTGTTCATCCAGAACAACGAACCTTCTATGATGTTTTTCATCAAGTTGTGACAAAGCTATTAGGCGAAGCCCCACGGATAGAATATTACAGACTGAACCACCCTGGCCTCGAAGAATATCTTCCCTATGCCCGTCTCGCTCAACATAAAACTGGATCCAGATTTTACCGTGTTTTACATCTACATCAGATTTAACTTTCAAATCTTGCCCTAGCACATCTTGCAAAGCGTAGGATAGATTTTCTTCAACATCCCTTAACCTTTCTACAAATACCTTGAGCGAAAGCTTCTCAAGACGGTCTGCGATGTATGGTTGAAGTTCAAGAAAACCGTTTATTTCCTGAAGTTCCTGCTCCAGATCAGCACATTTTCGGCGATAATTCTCTAAATCGCTCTTAAGAATATTAAATCGCTGGCGAACTTCTTCAGCAGCTTGAAAAATTTCATCCTGTTCGTTTAGAGTTGCATTTCTAACGTCCACTTTCGTTCCCGCCTTCAAGTTCTTTTAGCTTTTCCTTGATCTCTTCAATATGTTCCCGGTAAAGCTTTACCTTTTCTTCGTTCTCACGCCTCCATTTTTCAAGGAGATCTCGCAATTGATTCAAATCACTGGTTCCGTAAGTAGCCTCGGCTTTTGCCTTTAGTTCCTTCAATTGCTCCTCGCGACTTTTTAGATGAGTCGCCGTTTCAATTCGTTTTTTATCAAGTTTTGCATATTCAGCTTTAAGCGCTTCAAGTTCTTTTAAGATTTCATCATCACTTCGATTCATTGCTTACCGCCTCCTGATAAAGCTCCCAGATTTCTTTGTCCACAGGATCTGCCATATTCAGATTAACCTCTAAAAATTGTCTCAACCCGATGCCCTCGGCGGTTCTTCTTAGAGCTAGATTTTCGAGCCCACGGATAAATCTTGATTCTCCATCAACCGTTTCTATGTAAAATTCTCCTGGTTCAGGAAAGGGATAAAAGACTTCTTCGAAAGGTTTGTGTGGCACATCAATAGTTTCAAAATAGGGCTGTTCACCATTGTATAAAAGTGCAGTAATTGAAGGTTTTACATCTTTAATTGAAGCGCTCCTTATAATTCTTACAAGACTTCCGGGGTTAAGCCACAGAGTTTTACCCTTTTGAACTGGCGGGCGAGGTTTATGAAGATGGCCGTTCACAACCACATCGACACCGGGAATTTCTCGAAGATCAAAGCCCTTTATTCTAGGTTGAGGGCCGGGCGTGTCTTCAATAATTTCATCGAACAGAAGGTTATGATGACTGATCCACACAACCAAATCACACTTCCTTCGATCATCTTCGGAAACTTCGGCAGGAAGGGGAGTCCAGTCAGGGGAAGCTCCTAAAAGTATTGAACGTCCACAAACGGATACAACATCCACAGGACCGTCATCTTTAATGAGCCTGATAACTCCGGCTTCTTCCAGCACGGCAATGGAAACATCTGGAGTAAAGCGAGCCTCATGTTTGTCGTGGTTTCCCAACAAGACCCAGGGAATAAGTGGTTTGAAAAGGCGGATCAATTCCACGAGCAGGTAATTCGGGTTATTTCTTGGAACATGAAAAAGATCGCCCAAAATTACAGGCATAAGATTGTGTTGCCGTGCATAGTTCATAGCAAAAGATAGCTTTTCAATGACGGTTTCCGGATAATTATCCCGTCTGTAACCAGGCGCAAAAGATGCCACATGGGGATCACCAACAAAAAGGATTCCTTGATAATCCTTTGCTTTCCATGCCGCCATCAATTGTTAAGCCCCTTCACTCTTGGCAACACTAATGATTCGATCAGTAAGTTTTTGACAGGCAAACCATAAACTTTCAAGATCGATAATCTCAAGCACATTTTTATCAAAGAGAAACTTCACCCGGGCTTCAAATCCGTCCTCAGGTTGAGCGTCCCAGAAAAGAATGCGTATAGAAAGTTCAGGGAAAATGTCGAACTGCAAGCACAGATCGGCACTTTCTTCTTTAACGATTTTTGCTCCCAAGTCTTTAACTCGCCCGGTAAATTCTTCCATTCTGCCGCTGATTAGTTCTCCAAGAGGCTTTTCGCAGTAAATTCGAACATTTCTTGCCTTAGATACCGATCCCGGAATACTTTCCAGTCCCACCCATTCTCCTGAAGGTTTTCCGTGTTTACGAATTAAATAGTTAAGACAGAAGATCTTCTCCCACGGATCCAGCGTAATTTCGGAGTCCATGACGCTAATATCATGTTCGGTAACCCAAAGCTTGAAGCTAAGGAAAGGAAGGATAAGCCCTTTTTCTCCCCCACGGTTTTCTACAGGCAAGTCACAGCGTCGAGAGCAATCATCAAGGCCGATCTTTCTTAGTTCTTCAAAAAGATAATCCAGAGCGATTTGAAAATCTTCCTTTTTCAGGCCAAAGCCTTCTCCGAGCTGTGAAGCCACCTTTGCTCGAACATTTTCTCGAACCTGTGGATCTAAATGAGGACACTCATCAACCGGAATTTCTCCTTTTACGACCTGAGTAGCAAAAGCAAGGCAGGAAGCCAGTCCACAGTCGCCGCAGTTCGTTCGCGGCGTCAATTGATACAAGGTTAGCGGGACAAGATGTTCCTTTGATGACAAGGCTTTTGGCTGAACAGCCATAATTTCTCTAACCTTTCATTTGTCAACTAAAGCTAGGCTCTAAGAGCCTTCAAATATCCTTGAGCCTTCAATTCATTAACACGGTTAATTCGACGTTTTTTAAAAGTTTCAAAATATAGTCGAAGGTCTTGCCGCTTAAGATCTTCGAGCTCCTTTGCAAGATGCGCATTCTCTTCTATATCGGTAGGGGTCAACCCATACCATGAACAGTAATCTTCAAAGAAAACAAATTCTGGAGATACCTGATCATCCCTATAAACAATGCCTTTCTTTTTAAGATAAAATCGCGCTACGTCCATATCATACTGGATGATCCAACCAACATCCCGAATCATTGAAGAAGGATCCCACTCAGTCATATGGCTGCAGGCGGGACAGTAAATACTGACCACTGTTTCCTCAGGAAGAATGTCGTCACGGTAGAACAAATACGCCACGCCTAACCCGCACTGACACATAATTTTTTGATGAGTGCACATTTTTAGAACCTCCATGAAAATAATTAAAATCTGTAATTTTAAACTAACACACCTTTTGGAACTTGATAGTCCAAAAAGTGAGAAAAGCTAAAAAAGAGCATGCCCGGGAGTTCTAGGAAACGGGATGGTTTCTCTAATGTTTTGAATACCTGTGAGAAACTGAATAAACCGTTCCAATCCCAGACCAAAACCAGCATGGTGAGCAGATCCGTAACGGCGAAGATCAAGATACCACTCGTAACCTTCGATTTGCATTCCCTTAAGACGCATTTGTTCAATTAACACATCAAGGCGTTCCTCTCGTTGAGATCCACCTACAATTTCTCCTACGGCTGGAACCAGAATATCCATGGCTGCAACGGTTTCGCCATCCTCGTTTACACGCATGTAAAAAGGCTTAAGAGATCTTGGATAGTCAATCACCACCAAAGGGCCATTAACCAACACTTCAGTAAGAAATCGTTCATGCTCGGATTGCAGATCATCACCCCAGGAAGGCACCACTTCTAGTTCTTTACTGTGCTGAGAAAGCATCTTTATCGCTTCTGTATAGGAAATAATCTCAAATCCCTTCTTAAGCACGTTATTCAACCGATCCATCAGGTGCTCGTCTATAAAACGCTGGAAAAAGGCAAGCTCCTCTTCACATTCTACAAACATAGCCTCAATCATGACAGTGATAAATTCTTTGGCAAGAGCTATGTCATCATTAAGGTCGTAAAAGGCTGCTTCCGGTTCAACCATCCAGAATTCGGCAAGATGCCTTCTGGTATTGGAATTCTCGGCTCTGAAGGTAGGTCCAAAGGTATAAACCTTGCCGAGAGCGAGAGCGTAAATTTCTGCCTGAAGTTGTCCACTTACCGTGAGATAGGTTGGACGTCCAAAGAATTCTTCTTCACCATCTTTACTTGCGGTTACTCTAAAGACTTCTCCCGCCCCTTCACAATCGCTGGTTGTAATAATAGGAGTGTGAATATAGTAAAACCCACGTTTTTTGAAGAAATCGTGAATTGCGTAACTCAGAGCACTCCGCAAACGCATTACCGCAGATATGGTATTCGTGCGAGGGCGAAGATGAGCAATTTGTCTTAAAAACTCAAAGGAATGGCGCTTCTTCTGAAGCGGGTAGGTCGATGGATCCGCTTCGCCGTAAATTTCCACTCGAGAAGCAACGAATTCTATTTCCTGTCCCTTAGCCGGCGACGGTGTAACTACTCCTTCCACCATGATGGATGATCCAGTATGAAGCCGGGAAAAAAGTTCAGAAGACTTAGGATCACCAAATTTAGCATGATCTAGAATAATTTGCAGATTTCTTACCGATGAACCATCGTTTATTTCAACAAAGCTTACTCCAGCTTTGGAATCACGGCGAGTCCGCACCCAACCGAAAATTTGCATATTTTGTCCAACAATTTCCTTTCCTTTACGTAGAATCTCACAAATAGAAAGTCTCCTTTCCATATCTCTAGCGCCCCTTTCCGGTTCAACATTGTTAAATCATTGCTAATTCTAACCTTTCGCAGATTTCACTGCTAGCACATTTTTTCTAATTCGTGTTTGAGTTAACTTTATCTATTATGTTTTAATAATTAGATGAGGTTAATTGAAAGAAAGGAGATTAACTCAGTGAACTCAAAGGCAAAACCTCTAGCGGTAGGACACATCAAGGAAACGTCGCTTCTTAAACGTATTCCTGATGCTGTAGCGGCAAGGATTCTCACCGAATATGTAAAAAAGAAGACGGGAAGAACTCCGGAGGTAATGAATACATTCTCCGGCGTTATACTCCAGAGCGAGCAGGGAAAAATATTTTTTCGAGATGGTGAAGTTGAATTTGACCCGAGCCCTTTTCATGTCAAAAAAGTCAAATCATGGCCTGATGAGATAAGATCAATTATAAGGTTTTACGCAAGTAAAATTTATGTTGCTGAAGTTCGCAAAGTGTTACACGAGCAGTTCAACGTGGTTAAAGAACAGGAGATTGAAAACGGAGGATTTATCTTTGAGATTTCCTCTCAGCCAGACAACAAAGGGGACATCTTGAGACTTATTGTTACTCCAAAGGGGCGAATAGCTATTTTCCCTATTGAAGACAAAACAGAATCTCTTGAAAGCTGGGCTCAGGAGATAATAAAAGCTCTCGAAGCAAAGGGACTAATAGACTTTTAAACTGAAAACATCCAACTTAATTTAAGGTTTCTAAAATGCCCAAGACCATTCTTGGATGTGAAAAACTCATCACTAATCCACCATCGTGGCTTTATTCGGCTAGATGTGGGCTCCTATGTCACCAGGCATCGGTTACATCAAGGCTACATTCAGTGCCAGAAGAACTAATGAGTATAGGGGCTCGCATAGTCTGTCTTTTTTCTCCCCAGCATGGATTCTTTTCTGAAAAACAGGCAAACATGAAAGAATCAAACCACAGTGTTCACCCTTACCTTGGCATACCGGTTTATAGTCTATACGGGGAACATCGCTCACCAACAGACGAGATGCTCGAAAAAATAGACATTCTCCTGGTTGACCTTCAGGACGTAGGGTGCCGGGTTTACACTTACTACATAACCATGGGATTTTTTCTAGAAAAGCTCTCGGGAACGGATAAAAAAGCCATAATCCTTGACAGACCCAATCCCATCGACGGTGAATCAGTAGAAGGAAATATCGTTGAACCGTCATTTCGATCATTTGTAGGACGGTATTCCCTACCTATGCGTCACGGATTAACCATGGGAGAGCTTGCCAGATGGATCGCTTCGGAAAAAAAGCTCGATCTGGATCTTTCCGTCATCTCCATAGATTCGTGGAATAGACGAACTGAATTTCCATCTACGGGTCTTCTCTGGATATTTCCATCACCGAATATGCCATCATGGGAAACGGCTTTTCTCTATCCTGCCACGGTCTTACTGGAGGGAACCAACGTCAGTGAAGGACGAGGCACCACTCTACCCTTTGCCATTGTCGGCGCTCCTTTCATTGATCCCTACAAATTTATAACTTGCTGGGGCAAAGAACGCATCGAAAAACATGGCGTCTTCTTAAGGCCGATATTCTTTGAACCGGTGTATGACAAATGGAGCGGAAAGCTTTGCGGAGGATTCCAGATACACATTGTAAATAAAGACTTATGGAAGCCTTACAGGTTTGGTTTAGAACTTTTGCAAATGCTCATGAAATCCTATCCTGAAGAATTTCGCTGGCTGGATCCTCCTTACGAATACGAATGGAATAAGCTTCCAATAGACATCCTCATCGGAAGCCAAAGTATTCGTCAGAGCCTGGAGAAGGGAACAGCCGTTGAAGAACTCGAAGCAAAGTGGCAAAAGGAACTTGAAGAATACTGTAGAGTCCGAGAAAATGTGTTCCTGTATGGCAATTGAGATAAAAACTGCGGAGAGAGATCATGAGAGCCGTTGTGCAGCGAGTTAAGAAAGCTCGAGTTGAAGTAAAGGGAGAAGTTGTGGGAGCTATCGGAGAGGGACTTCTTGTTTTCCTTGGAGTAGGTAAAAGCGACGGTGACGAAGACCTTTCATATATCGTCGATAAACTTTTACACCTTCGTATTTTTGAAGATGATCAGGGCAAAATGAATCGATCAGTGCTAGACATAGAAGGCGGAATTCTTGTTGTATCTCAATTCACTCTTTTCGGAGACTGCCGCAAAGGCAGACGCCCTTCCTTCGCTGATGCCGCCCCACCAGAACAAGCCGAAATTCTTTACGAGGAATGCGTAAAGCGGCTGAGGGCTTTAGGTATCAACGTTGCAACAGGTAAATTCAGAGAAATGATGGATGTGTTTATACTGAACGATGGACCTGTGACCATCTTACTTGACAGTAAAAAGCTGTTTTAGGACCAGCGTGAGGGCAAAGGATGGAAGACAAGCAACCACTTATGGAACATTCAGGTATATGGGTAGATGAGGAAGGAAACTGGTTCTATTATGGAAATCCGATCATAAGAGAAGACATAATACAACTTTTCTACGAACATATTCAAACCATTCCTGGAAATGGATACGTTATTGAATGGCAGGGAAAACTTAATCCTATAGATGTTGATGATACTCCTTTCGTTATTACTCGCGTAGATTGGGACGAAGACGAACAGAGAATCAAAACTCTGTGGATAACTTTAAAACATCTACCTGAAAGAGAAATTCTCAACCCATCAACTCTCTTTATAGGCAAAAACAACGTGCTCTATTGCAAAATCCGTAACGGCCTTTTCATAGCTAGATTCTCACGACCAGCCTATTACCAGATAGCCCAACTCATAGAAGAAGAAAACGGTAGTTTTGTTATAAGGATTGGCGGTAAAACACATTTCATCAAAGACTCAACAGATCAGGTGTACTAAGGAAGATCAATGAAAGGATGGGAACTGAGCAAAGAAGATCTTATCTACCTTGCCGATCACGGAATAGATCCTGAGATTTTTAATCGCTACAGATCGCTCTTCGAAGCTGGAAAATATCCACCTGACCTTGTAAGACCATGCACTTTGGGCGATGGTATCGAATTTCTGGGTTCTGAAGATCAGGAAGCTTATATCGAACTTTACGAAAGCGAAGCCCTAAAGGGACGATGTAGCAAATTCGTTCCAGCATCCGGGGCTGCAACGAGAATGTTCCAATCCCTGTGCCTTATTTTTCAGCACGACTCCATTAATACTCTAAAAGATCTTGCTTCAAAGGCAGCCACAAAACCGGAACTTAAGGACACTCTTAAATTTTTTCAACACATTAGCAAATTCCCCTTCTTCCCGGAACTGCAAAGTTGGTGTAAATCTCACGGGCTATCAGTGGAAGAAATACTAGAAAAGGGCCCTTTGAAGTTAATCACTCGAGGCATACTAAGACACCACGACGGGCTCGGATTGGGGACGTTACCAAAAGCTCTCCTTCCCTTTCACCGTTACGGCGAAGAAGTTTTAACAGCGTTTGACGAACACATTCTTGAAGCCGCAGGTTATGTGACGGACGAAAACGGTATCTGCCAAATACACTTCACGGTTCCGGAAGAACATCTTACACGCTTTGAAAAACGTGCAGAAACTATTTCTAAAAGACTCGCTGCTCAGGGAGTGCATCTTAATATTTCATTCTCAATCCAACATCCATCAACTCACACTCCAGCGGTGAATCAAAAGGGAGAACTCGTTCGAAGACATGACGGGAAGATTCTTTTAAGACCTGGGGGCCATGGCGCTTTACTCAAAAACTTACAAGAGTTTGGCGGAGATATTGTTTTCATAAAAAACGTCGATAATGTCCCGGAAGATCACATAAAGCCCTTAGTAGTGCGATGGAAAAAAATCCTGGGCGGCATGCTCATTGCTGTGGAGCGAGATTTTAACCAGGCTCTTGATCAACTAGAAAAAGACCCTGATGGCGTTGCTAAGGCGGAAGCCGTTTGGGCAAAATGGAAACAAGTTCTTCCGCCAAACTACGACAATCTGAACAATACCGAAAAAAAACGTCTGTTCAGCTTTTTGCTTGATAGACCCAAGCGAGTTTGCGGGATGGTGCAAAATGTGGGGCAACCCGGTGGAGGACCTTTCTGGGTGAAAGATCCAAAAGGGTGGATATGTAGACAAATCATAGAAAAGCCACAGATCGATTCAAATAATCCTCAACAAGTAGCAATCTGGAATGCTTCTACCCATTTTAATCCAGTAGATGTAGTGTGTGCTTTAAAAAATAGCCACGGAAAACCTTATCAACTCTTTCAATTTGTTGATCAAACCTCATACATAATCACGGAAAAATCTCACCACGGAATATTAACAAAGGTTCTGGAACATCCCGGGTTGTGGAATGGGTCTATGGCCTGGTGGATAACCGTTTTTGTTGAAGTTCCAAGAGAAACATTCTACCCGGTGAAACAGATAACCGATCTACTTGAAAAAGAAAGCTTAAAAGAAAAATAGATTTAGATGTCACAGGAGCCATCATCTATTATCACGATCAACAAATCCGCTTTGTATTGCTTTTTTCTATTTGCACGCTTTTTTCCTCGCCGTGATACTGATAAACGTAGTTTCAACTTGCTAGATGGGCAACGGAGGCACTTTAGGACGTGCTTCTATGTCCTTACAGGAAAAACAAAGTGGCAAGAATATTCACAGGCGAGGTGATAAGATGGAACGATTCCTGGACTGTAGAGGGTTAGCCTGCCCTGCTCCAGTTCTAAAAACCAAAGAAGCGATAGAAGAACCTGGTATAATCAAGATAACAGTTCGTGTTGACAATCCTGCCGCTCGAGACAACGTATCTCGATTTCTTAGCCGATCAGGTTACAGAGTTTCATCCGTTCAGGAAGGAAACGATTTTTTAATTACAGGCGAAAAAGAAAAAACCAGTGTTTCTTCTATCCAGGAGCCTTTACCTTCCGAACTTACCTGCGCAATACCGGCGACGTCACCGGAACTACCTGTAAAGACCCTCATCATTATAGCAACCGACCGGCTGGGAAGGGATGTCGATCTTAATAATCCATCACCTACTTCTAATACCCCATCACTTGGTGAAGCTCTCATGAAAAATTTCATCGCCACTCTTAAAGAGATGGGCTCTCATCTCTGGAGACTTGTTTTTCTTAATTCGGGAGTAAGACTAACAATAGACGATTCACCTGTTCTTAACGATTTGATCGAACTTGAAAAATCTGGAATAAGCATTCTGGTCTGTGGAACATGCCTGAATTTTTATGGGCTTCTTGACAAAAAGAAAGTTGGTGAAACCACAAACATGCTGGACATTGTCACATCTATGGACGTAGCTACTAAAGTGATAACGATAACCTGAGGCAGCAGATTGATCATGCCCAGCTAAGCAAAATATATATTCCTCGGAGGGGATCTCAGGTAATGACGATTCAACAAAAGGTCAATCTTGCGGAAACGGTAAAAGCGGCAGGTTGAGCTGCTAAAATCGGGCCCGGCGTGCTCGCAGAATTGTTGAAGGATCTTCCCGTGGAGCATGACGAGAGAATTCTTGTCGGAAAGGAAACGTCCGATGATGCGGGAGTGTTTCTTCTCAACGAACAGACTGCTCTTGTGCAAACGGTAGATTTCTTTACTCCGATGGTAAACGATCCCTATGATTTTGGACGCATCGCTGCAGCCAATGCTCTAAGTGACATTTACGCAATGGGAGCAACGCCTCTTACTGCAATGAATATTGTTTGTTTTCCCACAAAAAAGATGGATCTTTCCTACCTCAAAGAAATTCTTCGAGGAGGACTCGATAAAATTCACGAAGCTGGAGCCGTACTTATCGGTGGGCACAGCGTGGAAGATGAAGAGATAAAATATGGGCTTTCAGTTACGGGTATCATCGAACCCGATAAAGTGCTCACAAATGCGGGAGCTCAACCGGGAGATGCTATCGTTTTAACAAAACCCATCGGAACCGGAATCCTTGCAACAGCCCTCAAAGGAAAGTTAATTTCTGAAAGCGATATTTTTGAAGCAACGGAATGGATGGCCACTCTGAATAAAACCGCTTCAGAGATTGCCAGGAACTTTACCGTTCATGGATGCACGGATGTTACAGGCTTTGGGCTTCTTGGACATCTCCTGGAAATGGCTTTGGCAAGTAAGGTGGTTGTAGAAGTAAGAGCTTCCTCAGTTCCGATACTTTCCAGGGTTTACGATCTAGCTGCAATGGGAATTATCCCTGCTGGAAGTTACGCCAATAGAAATTTCTGCTCCCACCAGCTTGAAGTGGACCCTTCTGTTGACTCAGTTCTCCTTGACATTCTTTCTGATCCTCAGACTTCCGGGGGGCTTTTGCTGAGTCTTCCTCAGGCGGAGGCTTTTGACCTCGTAGCACAGCTAAGAAATCGAGGGCTTACAGCCTCCGCCATCATAGGGCATGTTATAGACAAAGGGCGAGGTAAGATTATACTGCAACAATAAAATCAATGCTATATTTCAAGCCTCCATCCTAACTTTAAAGAACCATCCCTTATTTAATGCCGTAATTATTAGATAGAAATTCTATGATTATTTGTGCCTCTTCATCAGAGATGTTACTGCCTTTTTTATTTTTCATCCTTAAAACTGTTTTTTCCCAGTCCTGTTTTGACTTCCTTAAAGATTTAGGTTTTTCTGATGAATGACAGGCATTACACTTTTTTTCAAATAACTGTCTGGGGTCATCTCCATAACTTTCGATATTCAAAAAAGCAAGTGCTAAAAGCAAAAAGAACAAGATTAAAAAAGCTTTTTTAAACATTATCTCTATACCTCCTTATAGAATAAATTAAGCTGAACAAAAATAAAAAAACCCCGAATATGTGATTTGCCAGTGTAGAGGCAACACATCCGTCGCCCCTACAATCCTATATCTGTAATCCTATCGCCAGGAAAACCCCTCATGGAAAAATTTTTCTAGCACTCTCAATAGAAGCGAGGCCTTTCCCAAATTATCCCCTAAACTAATGCCCTAACCTTTGCCAGAATTTGCTCGTCAGTGTATAGTTTCAATTCAATAGCTTTACCCGGGCAGGCAGCTACACAGGCACCGCAACCCTGACAAACAGCCGGATCTATGAAAGCCGTTGATCGTCCGTTCTGCTCTATTATGGAAGGTGCCCCATAAGGACAGGTTCTAACACAGGTGAGGCAGCGGCTACACTGTTCAGGGTTAACTACCGATATGGCCCCACCGACCGTAAGAAATTTCTGTCTTAGAAAAGTCGATGCACGGGCGGCAGCTCCTTTAGCCTGACTGATGCACTCTTCAAGGAATTTAGGCCCCTGAGCCAGACCGCATATGAATATTCCCGGTGTTGCCGTATCTATAGGTTTAAGTTTAATGTGAGCTTCCATGAAGAATCCGTCGGGATCCAAACTAAGCTTAAAAACCTTTGAAAGCCTTTCGTTGTCTTCAGATGGAACAATTCCAGTGCTAAGAACAACAAGGTCGGCAGGAATCCAGATAGTGCGATTAAGTACAGGATCTTCATAGCGGACACGAAAAACTCCCGGGCCTTTACGTTCTGACTCCTTCTGAGGAATAATTTCAGGAGGAGATTCTACATTGAACCGCAGAAATCTGACTCCCATGGCTCTGGCTTCTGCATACAGTAGTTCCTTATGTCCAAAGGTTCTAATGTCTCTGTAAAGGATCGTTATCTGAGAAGGTGGACACATCTCCTTGTAACAAATAGCGTTAGCAACGGCAGTTGTGCAACAAATACGGCTACAATAAGGATGTTCCGGGTTTCGGGAACCAACACACTGGATCATGACGATGTTGTGAGCGTCTTTCAAAATGGGATCGTTAATCGCCACGGCTTTTTGAAATTCTCTCTGAGTAAGCACTCGATCGCTACTACCGCGTAAATAGTCTGAACCAGGGTATTCTATGGCTCCGGTAGCGACAATAATAGACCCCGCCGTTATAATCTCCTGTTCTCTTTTTTGGTTTTTATGAAGTGTAAGAAGAAAAGCTCCAGGTCGGCCTTCACATCGCACCACTTCAGTATCCAGCAAAATCTGGATACATTCATTGCGAGTTACTTCTTCGATAAGTCCTTTTACATAATCCTGAACTGGAGCTCCAGAATAGTGGAAATAATGCCATTGTAAGGCATTCCCCCCTAGTTTTGACGACTTTTCGATAATCGTTACCGGATATCCCTGGCGAGCAAGCTGTAGAGCTGCAACCATGCCGGAGGGTCCTCCACCTACCACCACAGCACTTTGATGAATAGGAATACGAACATCTTCAAGAGGCTCAAGAAGGCGAGCTTTTGCTACCGCCATTCGCACTAAATTTTTCGCCTTTTTTGTGGCTTTGTAAGGATCATCAGCGTGCACCCAGGAACACTGATCTCGAATATTTGCCATTTCAAATAGATACTTGTTTACACCTGCATCTTCTATCACTTTACGGAAGAGAGGTTCGTGAGTCCTGGGAGAACAGGACGCAACTACGACACGGTTTAGATTGTATTCTCTAATGGCATCTCTAATTCGTCTTGTTCCATCGGAAGCACAGGCAAATAAAAGATCTTCAGCAAGCACAACATTTGGCAAGGCGCGAGCATATTGAGCAACAGCCTTTACATCCACTACCCCGGCAATATTTATTCCGCAGTAGCAAACAAAGACCCCTATTCTTGGTGAGAAATCATCAATCTGGAGCGATTCACGTTCCTGCTTTTTTATTTTATCTTGTTCTGTCTCAGCTTCAGGGAGCTTATCCACCCGGAGAAGTTCTTGAACGGAGGATGCAGCTGAACAGGCTTGAACAACAGAATCCGGTATGTCTTTGGGTCCCTCTGCCATCCCACACACTACAACACCTGGCAAAGCAGTTTTAACCGGATCGAAAGGATCGGTCACAATAAATCCATAACGATCTGTTTGGAGCCCCAACTTTTTAGCCATATCTTCTGTAAAAGGCGACGGAACAATACCAACAGAAAGAACAACAAGATCGAATATCTCAGTTTTCAATTCGTTGGATTCATCGACATAAGAAACTTCTATCTTTCCGCCTTCCGGGGCTTCTATTATGCGAGATATGCTACTCTTTACAAACCTTACGCCGTATTGATTTTTTGCTCGCTCATAATATCGTTCAAATCCCTTACCCATGGCTCTGACATCGATGAAGAAAATAGTCGATTCCACTTCAGGATCATGATCCTTTGCAACCATCGCTTGCTTCATAGAATACATGCAGCAAACACCCGAACAATACTCCCGTCCAATAGAAGAATCCCTTGATCCTACACATTGGATCCAGGCGATCCGTTTAGGATGGCTTCCATCTTTAGGGCACTTTACTTCGCCTCCCGTTGGACCTGAAGCGGCAAGCATTCTTTCAAATTCAAGGCTGGTCACAACATTGGCGTATCGACCATAACCGTATTCCTGCTTAAAAAGGGGATCGAAAGTTTTAATTCCAGGGGCAACGATCACTCCCTCTACGGACAGTTCAATCTCTTCCGGTTTCATCCTGTGGTTAACAGCGTGAACAAGGCAGACATCTTCACATCGGTAGCATTCGGAACAGATACCGCATTCAAGGCACCTTTCTGCTTCTCGAAGGGCTTCTTCCTCGGAAAATCCCAAGAATATTTCATCGAAGGATTGCAGACGTCTTTCCAAGGGTATCTTTGAATATTTTACTCGACGCTTTCGGGGCTTTATACGGAAGGGTTTTTCAGGAACGGAAAGGAAAAAGTCCCTCCCTTCTAAAAGATCTTTCCCTTGAAGAAAACGATCGATCGATATGGCGGCTTCTTTGGCTGATCCAATAGCTAAAACCACTGTTGCAGGACCTAAAACGGCATCACCGGCGGCAAATATACCAGGGACAGAAGTTTCATAAGTTTTAGAGTTCACCCAGATAGTGCCCCATCTGTCAAGTTTCAGGCGAGTCTCGGACGGTTCATGATCGAGCATTGGAAATCTTACTCGCTGACCTATAGCTCCTATTACAGTATCGGCTTCTAATTCAAAAAAACTTCCTTCGATGGGTATGGGGCGACGTCTTCCACTTTCGTCTGGCGTCCCCAGCCTCATTCTGATGCACTTAAGACCTTTCACCTCACCTTCTTTATTTCCTAGAATTTCAACGCAACCGGTCAAATACTCAATGTGGATACCCTCTTCTTCGGCTTCTTCAAGATCCTCCCATACGACAGGCATTTCAGCTTTGCTTCTACGGTAAAGTATAGTCACTTCTTCAGCACCTAGTCTTTTAGCAGTCAACGCTGCATCGATAGCAACGCTTCCCCCTCCGATAATAGCTACCTTTTTACCCGGAGAAGGCCGACTTCCGCAACAGACCGCTCTTAGAAAATCTATACCGGCATAGACATTTTTAAGGTTTTCTCCCGGAATTCCGAGCGGCACAGGTTCCCAAGCTCCTACTCCTACAAAAATGGCATCAAATCCTTGCTGTCGAAGCTGGTAAAGAGTGAAGTCACGTCCCCAGGCTACCCCTGTTCTAATTTCAACTCCAAGCTGCTTGATTATTTCAATTTCTCTACGCACCACTTCCCGATCCAGCCTGAAGGAAGGAATGCCATACTCGAGTAGCCCCCCGGGTTTTTCCAAAGCTTCGAAGACAACCACTTCGTAACCTTCAATAGCAAGGTAATAGGCCGCTGTAAGCCCTGCAGGGCCGGCTCCAACTACAGCGACTTTTTTATTTTTTGATGGCTTCTTTTCGGGAACGTAGGGATTAGCTGAGAAAAGATCCAGATCGGCCACAAAGCGTTTTAGCTTTTCGATCGCTACGGGTTCGTCCTGTCTTCCGCGATAGCATGCCGTCTCACAGGGATGGGGGCAAACTCTGCCGCACACAGCCGGGAAAGGATTGTCTCGCTTAATCAGCTTTATAGCTTCATCATAGAGCCCTTTTCTAATCAGAGCGATAAATCCTTCGATACTTATCCCGGAGGGACATGCCGCCTTACAGGGGGCTGTTCCAGCTTTTTCTATGGCATAAGCTGAGGGAATCGCTTGAGGAAAGTGTTTGTAAGCTGCTCGCCTTAAAGAAAGCCCTTGGTTAAAAGTATCGGGAAGATCGATGGGACACACACTGGCACATTGTCCACAGGCTGTACAAAGGTTTTCATCAATAAAGCGGGGGAACTTGCTAATTTTTAGAATAAAATTGCCTGGGGTTCCAGAAAGACCTATGACTTCAGAACGGGTCAGAATCTCAATGTTAGGATGTGCGTTAACTTCAAGGAACCTTGGAGAAATCATACAAGTTGAGCAGTCGTTGGTGGGAAAGGTCTTATCGAGTTGAGCCATTACACCGCCAATGCTAATGTCTTTTTCTATGAGATACACATGGAAACCACTATTAGCTAGTTCAATACTTGCCTGCAGTCCAGCAATTCCCCCACCAATAACTGCAACGGCAGCTTTAGTAAGTTCTGTTCCCATAAAATTCCCCTCTTAAAAAGAGAAAAAATCCCGCCATCACACAAGTTAGTGAGATAGCAGGATTATATTTTATAAACTACGAGAACCAATTTTTACAGCAGACCACATTCTCTAAGGGTTGGCACGGGATCAACCACGTGGCGAGAAAGCCAGCTAACCTGACGTTCATCTCCTAAAGCTAGATTTATAAGTTCGGTGAAATAAAAGATTGGAATCTGATAACGTTCCCCGAAATGCTCTGAAATCTGATCCTGATACATATCGAGATTAGCGTGGCACATCTGACATGAAACCACTATACCATTTGCGCCCAGGGCAAGGGCTCTATCGTAAAGGCGCTTTACAAGGGCAAAAACAAGATCTGGTCGAGCAACCGTATGTCCTGCTCCGCAACAATCGGTCTTAAAGGGCCAATCAATCGATGTTGCTCCAAGAACTTCCACCAACTTATCCATCTGAGTGGGATTTTCATAATTTTTGGCGTCCGTGATTCTTGGAGGACGATTTACCATACAGCCGTAATATGAGACGAGTTTTAATCCTTCGAGAGGTTTTTTAATAAGATCGGAAATTTTATCGAGCATCTCAGGAGTCGTCAGATAGAAAAGAAGATCGTAGATTTTAACGGTGCCGCGAAAAGGATATTTTTGAGTGAGTTCTGGATGGGTATTTTGAAGAAGGTGTTTTTCTGCGTTTTTAAGTCGATTAAAGCAGAGGGCACAGGGGACAACTATATCAAGTCCTTTTTCCTCTGCAATCACAAGGTTTCTCGAAGGAAGTTCAAGAGCAATAAGTTCGTCTAAACTGTGAGCTGCCGTAGCCCCACAACAGGTCCAACCGTCAAGTTCAATAAGTTCAACCCCAAGACGTGAGCAGGCAACTTCAAGGGAATCACGATAATCCTTAGCCGTCCCTTCGAGAGAACAACCTGGGTAAAGCGTAACCTGAACCATCTTTCATATCCTCTCCGAATTAGTTCATTTTAGACTCAGGAAGCCCGTGTCCATTAGTATGAACTCGAGGTGGAAACAATCTCATTCTGCGATTTTTCAAAAGAAACAGTCCCAATTTTATATCGCGCCATATCGATCCATTTTCTAGTTTTTGCTTCCATGCTCCGGATTTCAATAGATAATCAGTAAGAATCTTCGGCTCGTGAACTCTCCCGGTTTTAAAAATATTTTCGAGAAAAACTTTCTGGAAAGCATAACTGGGGTTGTTTTTATAGTTTACCAGACCTTTCTTATGAGCTTTTTGTTTAAGATAATCCATTACTCCGGCAATATCTATTCCATTCGGACATCTGGTTGTGCAGGTTTCGCAGGAAGAACAAACCCAGATAGTGCGGCTTTTTAGAGCCTCATCCTCTTGCCCAAGTATTATAAGCCTTATAATCTGATCTGGATAATAATCCATCGCAAAAGTCAAAGGGCAACCGTTAGTGCACTTCCTACATTGAAAACAGGACAACACAGGATTACCCGTTTCTCTGGTAATTTCTTCTGCTAGAAGGAAATTAATCTCCTTTGGAGCTTCCTCTTGCACCTGTTCGAATCTATCTTCCATCATGATAAATCCCTCCTAAGACCCATAATAGCGCGCATAATTTTTACCACCCCTCCTAATATCATCATGACTTGCATCAACATTTTTTAGTTCCAGCTTTCCCAAGCTAGTTTCATATATTCAACATTATAATATACCTTTTTTGCGTATCAAGAATTTTTCAATCAGCCGATCCCAACCCACAGATTTTAAATTGCCGTAGATATCATCAGGTCTTTCACCACCAGTTGCGGCAAGAGCCATACCGTAGAGTTCTTCAGCGATCGCATCCAGTTCTCTAACTTCTGCCTTTAACCAGCTTTCTGCATCTTCTCGATACAGCAAAGACTCCGGGATCAACCGAAGATCGTCTGGCTCAACCATAAGAAGCCAACCTTCACCATAAGGATCATCTTTGGCTCGATCAGGATCAAGGATCGTCTTATAATTACGGGCAACCACAGTTCCACTTACAGGCGAAAGAATCGGCGAAATTTTTTCTTCCCGCCTGACCACCCATCCTTTATTAGAAGCCGTTATCTGCATTCCAATTTCTGGTAAACGTATCTCATCGAGGAAACCCATCAAGCGCCAGGCAAAGTCGTCCATTCCTACTCTCACCAACCCACCATATTCCATTCTAGCCCAGCTATGACCTGGATGATAAAAATAGTCCACAGCCAACCCAAAGCCTCCCACCATAAGAATTTTTACCACACCAGGAAACTCTGTAAGCTGACGTTCATACATTTCTTGATCAAACTCGCATCTGGAACATTCATAGGCATAACTGCAGACCCTCGCACCAACATTCCCGCTAATCGCATAGCGACAGAGCTTTTCTGGCGCATTCCGCAACATTTCTTCGCGCCAGCTTTCAAGAGCATCTCCTTCGCGAATAGCTTTCTGCATGGCTTTATCAAAGGAACAGGTTGTGCAATCATAAGCATTTTGGCAGAGCTTAAAGTTAACAACCCCTGCCTTCATCCAGATGCATTGCTGTTCCTGGATGCCAAACACCACCTGCCTGGTTCTTTTTTTGGGCTTCATTTTAATCCCCCCTTTCAACTGTCCGATCTTATCTTTAGCAATATCAGTGCCACAAAAGTTAAGTCCGTCAAAACCAAGTATTTACAGGGAAAACCCAAATTCAAAGTTGACAAAAGAGCCTTAAAAAGTGTTGAATTTTTATACAGAGTGATGGAAATTGCTTCACTCTGGAAAACTCCAACAAAAAGGAATCAAAATCTGATGGGACGGGCTAAAAGTAGTTCCAAAAAAAGATCAGAAAAAATCCTTCCTGCATCATCACAGCCAGATCAACAAAGATTGATTCGGAACGAAGGGGAAAATAACAAAAAGCCGATGAGAATTGCCATCATCGGGGGTGGAAGGCGTTGTAGATCACTACTCGAGATGATAGATGCAGAAAGGTTTCCATGGCTTAATGCCGAAATCGTTGCTGTGGTTGATCCTAACGACCAAGCCGTGGGAGTGCAACTCGCCAAAGAAAAAAATATCCCTACTCTAGGGGATCCAAAGGAACTTTACGGGGTCCCGGAACTTGATCTGGTTATAGATTTAACAGGTCGGGAAGAACTTCTTAAAGAGTTTGCCAACGGAGGACATCCGACCGTAAAAGTCCTTGGAACAACCATATCTCGCCTTTTTATAGATCTGATACAACTCCAGGAAGAACGGCTTTTTAGAGAGCGACAACTGGCACTTATAGAGAGTATCGTGGAAACGATTTTCTCAAGCATACGAGACCGGGTAATGATTATGCAACCTGACATGAAGGTTCTCGATGTAAATGACGCTCTTCTGGAATGGCTTGGTATGAGAAAAGAAGACGTCATTGGAAAACCCTGCTATCAGATCACTCACCGCTTTGCCGAACCTTGCAACGCCCACGGCGTCCACTGTCCTTTGAAGGAATGCATAGAAACAGGTGGAACCGGACATGCTATTCATGAACATGTGGATCGAAATAACGTTGTAAGATATTGCGAAATCAGCACGGTTCCATTGAAGAATCCCAAGGGAAATGTCGAAGCAGTTCTGGAAATTGTCAGAGATATTACGGATGAATTAGAAAAAAAGGTCGAACAGAAGACAAGAGCATTTAAAAAAGACCTTGCTCGGCTTATCCACGAAGATAAGATGATCGCTCTTGGAAAGCTCGTCGCAAGTGCGGTTCATGAAATTAACAATCCTCTTTCCGGCATTCATGCTCTTGCTCGACTCATGAAAAACCGTTTTGAAGATTCCACACCCCTTGACGATGCCGAACGCCAGCAATTTTTATATTATCTCCAGCTTATAGATCAGGAATCGGCTCGCTGCAGTAACATAGTAAGTAACCTTCTCTCCTTCGCCCGCCAGCAAAAGATGGAACGCCGCTACTTCGACGTAAATGAACTCATCCAGCGGGTAATACTTCTTAGCAAACACAAAATGGACTTACAGCAAATAAACATTGTAACCGACCTTGCAGATAGCCTTCCCCAGGTTTACGGCGACCCAGGACAAATCCAGCAATGCCTTATAAATCTCGTCTTTAACGCCGTCGAAGCTATGCCCAACGGCGGAACTCTAACCATAAGAAGTGCTTATGAGAGTTCGAGAAATCAGATACGTATTGACGTTATTGATACCGGCGTAGGAATCCCAAAAGAACTTATCTCGCAGATTTTCGAGCCGTTTTTTTCCACAAAAGGCAAGGAAAAAGGTGTAGGGCTTGGTCTTTCGGTGGTTTACGGAATCATTAAGGAGCACAAAGGAAGCATTTATGTTGTAAGCGAACCCGGGAAGGGTTCAGATTTCATTGTGCGGCTACCCTGTGCTGAACCTAAAGTGGACGACCTTATTAGCTAAGGAGAAATATTCATGGCCCACATTCGTATCCTAGTCGTTGATGACGAACTGATTGTGCGGGAATCTCTAATAGGATGGCTCCGAAAGGGCGGTTATGATGTGGATTCGGCATCAACCGGGACGGAAGCCCTAAAACGCTTGAAGGAAAAAGATTACGACCTTGTTTTCCTCGATATCAAAATGCCCGACATGAGCGGCATAGACGTGCTGAAAAGCCTGAAAGAACTTTACCCTAACACTCTAGTTGTAATGATTACCGCTTACGGATCTGTTGAAAACGCTGTGGAAGCCATGAAACTCGGGGCAAGCGACTATCTAATGAAGCCTTTTGAACCCGAACACCTCGTTCTTCTTGTTGAAAAACTACTCCAGCAGAAAAAGCTTATAGACGAAAATATTTTTCTTAAAGAACAGGTATCCAAACGCACCCGTTACCAAGAACTGGTTGGAGCAGCACCCTGCATGCAGAAACTTTTTGAAATGATAGAAGAAGTGGCAACTGTTGATTCACCTGTTCTAATTCGAGGAGAAACTGGCACGGGTAAAGAACTCATAGCAAAAGCTATTCACGCAAAGAGTTCCAGACGCTTTGGGCCTTTTATCGCTATAAATTGCGGTGCCTTTCCTGAAAGCTTGCTGGAAACTGAGCTATTCGGACACGAAGCAGGTGCATTTACTGGAGCTATCAAAGCTCGTAAAGGTCGCTTAGAAATAGCTCACGGTGGAACTTTATTTCTTGATGAGATAGGCGAAATTCCTCTCAAAATGCAGGTTGATCTTCTCCGCGTCCTCGAAGAAAAACGTTTTCAGCGGGTGGGTGGACGCGAATATATACCCGTGGATTTCAGGTTTATTTCCGCTACGCATAAAGATCTCGAAGAAGAAATTCGCCAGGGACGGTTCCGCAAAGATTTTTACTTTCGTATAAACGTCATCGAAATCCCAGTGCCACCTCTTAGGGAAAGGAAAGAAGACATTCCTCTTCTTGCTCAGCACTTCTTACAGAAATTCCGGCGAGAAACCAACAAGCTCGTTACCACAATATCCAAGGACGCTCTAAATCTTCTCGGATCTTACGAATGGCCCGGTAATGTCCGGGAATTAGAAAATGCTGTAGAACGAGCCGTAGTGCTTGCCAAATCCAGAGTGCTTACCAAAGAAGACTTCGCCTTCCTCATGCGCCATAAACCAATCTACGATGTATCAGAAGAACCCAAATCTCTAGAAGAGGTCGAACGTCACCACATTGAGAAAATTCTTCAGGAAACCGACTGGAATATAAGCCGGGCAGCCAAAATTCTCGGCGTAAACCGCACGACTCTCCATGCCAAGATAAAGAAGTATCAACTCTCTCCCTCCAGTCGCACAGAGTAAAATGATCACAAAGCGACCCGTAATCATTGGTATAGTTAGCGTCGGCAAGCTGGGAACTCTTATTCCAAAAGTTGTTTCGGCTTCTATTCAGGGAGTGCTTGACGTTCCCGTTGATATTATCGGGAAGATTGAAATTCCTGAAGAAAGTTTTTTGTTGGACCGCCGACAATACGATGCAGGAATTATCCTGAAAGCGCTTGAGAGTGTATCATCAAATCATGCCTGTATTGTGGGTATCACCAGCGTTGATATATGCATCCCAGTGTTCACCTATGTCTTTGGCGAAGCTCAACTAGGAGGCAAAACAGCCATAGTCTCTACAGCAAGACTCCACAGAGGCGAGATAGGGGAAGCCGTGCCTGAAAATGTATTTTACGAACGAATAGTCAAGGTGGTTCTCCATGAGACAGGTCACGTTTTTTCGCTTTACCATTGTGACGACGAAAACTGCTTGATGAAATTCAGTTCCCGCCTTGATATGCTTGATAGACTTCCAATCTTGTTTTGTGATCGATGTTTATTTCTTCTCAGACGATTTGTTCGACTAGCGGAAAAGAGTATCTGAAAAAGCCAAAACCTGGCGGGATCAAGTTTTCCCCCAGGTTTTGTTTGCAACCTACACCGGCGTAATGCCGTGCTTTCTGTCAGGTGATTTCTCCACTTTGTTCAGGGTCATTTCAAGAGCTTTAATGAGCTTTATCCTGAGTTCAGCAGGCTGAATGATGTCGTCCACATGCTGAAGGCTTGCCGCATAGGTCGGATTAACATACTTTGCCATAAACTCAGCCTCTCGAGCCGCTCGAGTTTCCTCCGGATTAGGTGATGCGGCTATTTCCTTCCTGAATAGTATATTCACAGCCCCTTGAGGACCCATAAGGCAGATTTCTGCAGTGGGCAGGGCATATACAATATCAGCTCCTAAATCCTTGCTGCACATAGCGAGGTAACCACCTGCGTAGGCTTTCCTAACCACACAGGTAATCTTGGGGACGGTTGCTTCTGCGTAAGCGTAAAGCATCTTTGCGCCGTGACGGATGATTGCATTATGTTCTGATTTTGTTCCGATGAGAAACCCCGGCACATCCTGAAGATTAATAAGTGGAATATTAAAAGCATCGCAGAACCTGATGAAGCGTGATCCCTTATCGGAAGCGTTGTAATCGAGAGCTCCATTATATTTTAACGGGTTGTTTGCCACAATCCCGACCACATGACCGTTAAGTCTGGCAAAGCCTATGATGAGATTGGTCGCAAAGTCCTTTTTGATTTCGAAAAAAGAACCCTTATCGACAATCGCTTCTACCACCTTTCTCATATTGTAAAGTTTCTTTTGATCCGTAGGAATAATCTCTTCGAGTTCTGGAGTCCGGCGATCTGGCGAATCATCTGGAGTTCTATAAGGGGGTTTTTCTTTGTTGTTAAGAGGCAGGTAGGAAAGAAGTTCTCGAGTCCTGGCAAGACATTCTCGATCATCAGCCCATGTGCCGTCCGAAACTCCAGTGATCCTCGCATGGACTTCAGGGCCCCCAAGAGACTGTTCATCCGTCTTTTCATAAACCACTGCCTCCACAAGAGGCGGACCGGCTATGAACATGGAACTCGTCTTATCAACCATGAATATGAAATCCATAAGAGCAGGAGAATAAGCCTGTCCACCTGCAACAGGCCCCATAATGAGAGCAATTTGAGGAACGACCCCCGATGCCTGCACATGGCGATAAAAGAGTTGGCCGTATTGAGACAGAGCTCCCATCTGTTCAGTCACTCTAGCTCCACCAGAGTCGTTTATACCAACCACAGGATAGCCATAGGTTCTTGCCATGTCGATGATCTTGCAAATCTTTTTACCGTGCCGCTCACCAAAAGTTCCAGCTACAACAGTAAAATCTTCGGCGTAGATCATGCACCCTCTGCCATTAACTTTCCCAAGACCAATAATCACGCCATCGGCTGGAAGTTCTTTTTTATCCAGCCCGTAATCTCGCCCAATATGAGTTGCAAAAAGATCATATTCTTCAAAGCTACCAGGATCACAAAGCAAATCTATACGCTCTCGTGCCGTAAGTTTGCCTTTGGCGTGCTCCTTCTCCTGTAATTCCTTCCCCCCGCCCTCTCTGAGATGAGCTTTCCTTGCCTCCAGTTCCTCAATAAGCTCCTTCCAGCTCTTTACCATAAACTTTTTCCCTCCCCAGTGATAAATGACCAGATTTAACGGTTCGGCTGATAACCGAGAGCAATACTTGAGATGACGAGTTTCTGGATGTTGGATGTGCCTTCAACAATTTGATAGGATTTAACATCGCGATAGAACCTGGCGATAGGATATTCGGTAGAAAATCCGTAAGAGCCGAAAATCTTCATGGCCTCGTTAGCCGCTTTGACAGCTACTTCCGAAGCATAATACTTGGCAATAGATGTTTGAAGTTGATTAGGTTTTTTCGCATCCTTTAGATAAGCCGCCTGATAAACTAGGAGTTTTGCGGCTTCGTGTTCTGCAACCATTTCGGCGATCTGAGCCTGAATCATCTGAAATTTTCCTATGGGCTGACCAAACTGAGTGCGTTCGTTACAGTATTTAATTGCGGCTTCCAGACATGCACCCGCTACGCCAAGGGCTCCGGCAGCACAGCTAAGACGAGTGTTATTTAGCATCCACATGCATATCTTAAAACCATCTCCTACCTTGCCAAGCACAGCATCTTTGGGAATGCGAGCATCGTCAAAGATAATTTCACCAGTGGGGGAACAGGGCAATCCCAGTTTAGTTTCAATAGCTCGAGTTTCAATTCCGGGAGTGTTGCGAATATCCACAATAAAGCAAGTCATCCCTTGATATTTTTTCTCACGATCGGTGTAGGCATAAACAAGTCCCACATCACCCACAGGAGCGTTGGTAATCCACATTTTCTGTCCATTAAGGATCCAGCAATCTCCACCGTCTCTTGCAGTAGTTCGCATTCCCGCCACATCAGAACCTGCGTTAGGTTCGGTAATTGCGAAGAAACCAAGCCATTCTCCTGATACCCACTTGGGAATACAGGTTTGCTTTTGTTCTTCCGTTCCAAATTCGGCAACGGTCAAAGCAGGACCTATGTTTTGCATATTAAAGGGCAGTCGCCAGGAAGGGGACACCTTTGCAATCTGTTCCGTCATGAGAACCGATTCCAGGAAGCCCATCCCGTTTCCGCCGTATTCTTCAGGAATACAGCACCCAAAGAAACCAAGTTCCCCCATTTTACGGACTCGTTCCCTCACAAACACATGATTTTTTTCTTCTTCTTCGAGTGTAGGGAGGATTTCCGTTTCCGCAAACTTTCTGGCCTGCTCCTGCACCATTCTTTGTTCTTCTGTCAGCTCAAAAATCATACCTTCACCCCCTTTGAGTTTCACTCAATCCTGGACTGAGTAACTTCGCTTTATTCAATGATAGCGAGTAGATCATCCTCTTCTATTCTGTCCCCTTCAGAAACCTTTATTTCTTTAACTACGCCGCTGCAGGGTGCGAAAATACTCGATTCCAGTTTCATTGATTCCATCACGATAATTTCCTGATCTTCTTCCACTCTATCGCCCACTTTGACTTTAATTTTGACGATTTTTCCGACCATCGGAGCAAGCACCTTACAACCCATTTTCAAACCTCCTCTTTAATGTTATTTAAGAACTCCAATAAAAATCGACGCAGCTATAATTGTTCCGATAACTCCTGCTATGTTAGGACCCATTGCATGCATCAAAAGATAGTTCTTTTTGTTTTCTTCCTGTCCCATCAAATGAACAACCCTGGCTGACATTGGAACTGCCGACACCCCCGCAGCTCCAATCATGGGATTGATCTTGTCCTTCAAAAAAAGGTTCATAATCTTTGCTACAATGACACCCGTTGCGGTGCTGGAAGCAAAAGCAAAGGCTCCAAGAAAGAATATCATCAGTGATTGGGGCTTAAGGAATGTTGAAGCATTCATTGTGGCTCCAACAGAGACTCCAAGGAAGATGGTAACAATATTCATAAGTTCATTCTGAGCAGCACCGGAAAGGCGCTCTACAACGCCTGATTCTCGGAAAAGGTTTCCCAACATAAACATAGCCATAAGAGGAGCCGAGGAAGGGAACAGGAGAACCACAACCAGAGTTGCCACTACGGGAAACATAATGCGTTCTCTAGTGGACACCTGTCGCGATTTTTTCATCACAATTTGCCGCTCTGCTTTTGTAGTTAAAAGTTTTATCACGGGCGGCTGTATAATCGGCACCAGAGCCATATAAGAATAGGCTGCTACAGCACAGCTTCCAAGAAGATGGGGAGCGAGTTTACTGGTAATGTAAATCGTTGTGGGACCATCAGCTCCGCCAATAATCCCGATAGCGGCAGATTCTTCTAAGCTAAATCCCATAAGTCTGGCACAAAAGAAAGTAATATAAACTCCAACTTGAGCGCCGGCACCGAGAAAAATAAGAGAAGGTCTTGAGAGAAGAGGACCAAAATCAGTAAGTGCTCCCAGTCCGAGGAAAATAAGGGGCGGGATTACTTCCCACTGAAGGCCGTAATGATAAAATCTCCATATAAGTCCTTCACCGGGCTTCATAAGATCGGTAAGTGGAAGGTTGGCAACAAGAATGCCAAACCCAATGGGAAGAAGGAGAAGAGGTTCAAATTTTTTTGCAATGGCGAGATATATAAGCGTTCCTCCGATAATCCACATGATTACGTTGCCTAAAGAAAGACCAAAGATTCCAGAGGAATAGATCATTTCCGTAACGAAATTATGCTCCATTGCTTTTCTCCTCACCAAAACGACTGACAATCGCTGAAAGAGCCTTTATAGCCAGATAGAGAGCAGCCATTCCTATGAAGACACCGATAGATCCTGTAACTAAAATCCATAAGGCTTTAATCATATAACCCCCTTTTCTCTCAGGGCTTTGATTTCTTCGTAAGAATAGCCCAGTTCTTGCAAAACCTCTTCGGTATGCTCTCCAAGCAGTGGAGGATGTCTTTCGACGGTGCATGGTGTAAGGGAAAGCTTCATCGGACTTGCTACAAGCTTGACTTTACCAGCCTTGGGATGAGGCACTTCCACAACCATTCCGCGAGCGTTCACCTGTGGATCGGCAAAGACTCGATCTAGAGTATTAATAGGGCCGCAGGGGATTTTCAGTTTGTCAAGCTCATCAAGCCATTCATCTGATGTCCGTTCTCGCATCTTTTCAGCAATGATGGGAATAAGCTCTTTTCTGTGAATAACCCGCTGAGGATTTGTGGCAAAGCGAGGATCCTCTGCCAGATGTTCAAGCCCTGCAAGGCGGCAGAATTCTCGCCATTGACGATCGTTTCCTACACCTAAGGCAATCCACACGCCATCCTTAGCCTGGAAAGGTTCGTAGGGGACAATGTTCGGGTGAGCATTGCCATATCGCTTTGGTAATTCTCCAGAGATGAGATAGTTGCTTCCTACGTTGGCAAGCCAGGCAACGACAGCATCAAGAAGAGAAATATCTATATACTGACCAACCCCGGTTTTTTCTCTGTGATAAAGCGCCGCAAGGATGGATGAACAGGCAAAAAGTCCGGCTGTGATATCTACTATTGCTACTCCAACCTTCATGGGAGGTCCGTCGGGATCACCCGTAATGCTCATTATCCCCCCCATGCCCTGGATTATGAAATCGTAACCGGGTCTATCCTTGTAAGGACCATACTGACCGAAGCCCGTAATGGAACAGTAGATGATGCCCGGATTTATTTTTCTTATGTCTTCGTATCCAAGCCCAAGCCGAGCCAATGTGCCGACCTTGTAGTTTTCGACAAGAATATCAGACCGGGCAGCGAGCTTTTTAATAATTTCCCGTCCTTCGGGAGTTTTAAGATCAACGGTAATATCTCTTTTGTTGCGGTTTACACACAGGTAATAAGCCGACTCTCCGGCAGCATCGGGTGGTCCCCATTCACGAGTTTCATCACCTTCACCCGGACGCTCAACTTTAATGACATCAGCCCCAAGGTCTCCAAGCATCATAGTGCAGTAAGGTCCTGCAAGCACTCTGCTAAGATCGAGAACCCTTATTCCCTCCAGTGCCTTCCTTCTGCTTTCCATTAAAACCACCTCCTCGCTTCTCTTAAAATTTCCGCTAATACCAAAGACTTATCGTAACGGTTCAACGGTGGGTGGATACTCCCCACCGTAACCCATTTTGCGAGAAAGCTTTTCACCGGTCTTTAGAAGTTTCTCAAGACACATCGCTCTATGTTCGTCGTCATTAAAGCGCACTGAAGGGACAGCAAGGCTTAAAGCTGCTATGAAACTCCCGCCATAACCAAAAATTGGGACACTTATAGAACAAAGCCCTGGAGTTCGCTCTCCAGTGCTAGTGGCAAAGCCTCGGGAACGTATCAAATCCAGTTCTTTCCAGAGTGTATCAATGTTGGTAATGGTGGCGGAAGTAAGGGGAGTAAGAGCGATAGAATCAAGATAGTTTTTTATGAATTCCTTCGGTGAAAATGCAAGTAAACATTTCGAAGACGCCCCAGCATAAAGTGGTGATCGATTGCCGACGGGCATACTGGCTTTAAGGTATTGGGGTGACTCTATGCTGTGGATGCAAAGCCTTTCCCTGCCGTCAATTACGTTTAGGTGTGTAGTTTCGCCAGTATCAGAACAAAGAATTCGCATAAGAGGAAGAGCTTCCTTCAGAATGGGATACTGACTTTGAAGGACTTCCACGAACCGAAAATAGATTGGCCCCAGACGATATTTTTTGGTCGAATCGTCCTGATCGAGGAAACCGTGAACTTTTAGAGTAGTGACCAGTCGTTGAACTGTTGCTGGGCTAAAAGAGAGTTGAGCGGCAAGATCACGAATGCCCCATTCAGGCTTTTCGAGAGAAAAAGCCTGAAGAATCCTAAGAGCCTTATCAAGGGATGACATCTTATCGTTTCTCATATTGGAACACCATTTCCTATATTGACATGGATATTATTAACGCTTTCCGAAGATAGTCAAGCAAAATTTTTGAGATTATTTTAATGCTTTCAATGATTACAAAACCCTGTGTAAAGATGCTCTACTTCCTTTTTGAAGCGAGATCTCCATGGTAGAATTAACAAAAAATTAACTAACGAATCACAAAATGGACAAATAATGCTTAGTAAATTCGATCCGCTAATAATTAACAATTAACAATCAACAATTAACAACGGGGGTTTAGCATGAAAAAAACAAGCCACAAAAAAGTTGTTCTTTTTTTGATGATACTTTTCATCATGTTAACCTGCACTTTATCCACATCAAGTGCTCAAAATGTTAAAAGCGTTATCTTGATGATACCCGATGGAATGAGCGTTTCTGGAACAACTCTTGCCCGCTGGTATAAAGGTTCACCTCTCGCAATGGACGAAATGGCTTCTGGACTGGTAAGAACCTACTCAGCTGATGCAGCCATAGCTGATTCCGCTCCTGCCGGCACAGCCTATGCAACCGGGTTTAAGTCCCACACAGGTTTCATAGGAATCCTACCCGACGAAAATACAATGCCGGGTCTAAAGCCAATAACAGAGGAAGACAAAAGACGACCTGTTGCAACAATCCTTGAAGCGGCAAAGCTAGCTGGAAAATCAACAGGATTAGTTGCCACCTGTGAACTTCCTCATGCTACCCCAGCGGCTTTCTCAGCCCATGTTGCCGACCGTAACAACTACGATGATATACTGGAACAGCAGGTCTATGCCGGAATAGATGTGGTATTGGCTGGAGGGTATAAATTTCTATCTCCTGAAGAAAGAAGAGACAAAGAAAACCTTCTTGAGATCATTAAAGCTAGTGGATATGATTATATAACCACACCCGAAGCTCTACGAAAGTCAACTGCTAACAAGATATGGGGAATGTTTGCTCCGAAGGATCTAAGTTATGACTTTGACCGAGATCCAGAAAAAGAACCCAGTTTAGCTGAAATGACCAAGAAGGCTATTGAAGTGCTTTCCAAAAATCCTAAAGGATTTTTTCTAATGGTAGAAGGAAGCAAAATTGACTGGGCTGCTCATGCGAATGATCCTGTGGGTGTTATTAGCGATATTCTAGCTTTTGACGAAGCCGTGAAGGTAGCTCTAGACTTCGCCAAAAAAGATGGACGCACTATTGTTATAGCAGTAGCTGACCATGGTAATGGTGGAATCAGCATAGGCGATCAAGAAACCAGTAAAAATTATGATACTCTGCCTCTATCTACATTTATTGATCCGCTAAAAAAAGCCAAGCTAACGGGGGAAGGACTGGAAAAGAAACTTAACCAGGATCGGAGCAATATAAAGGATGTTATGGCAACCTATTATGGAATTTCAGATCTCACAGAAGAAGAGTTGAAAAAGCTTCAAGATGCAAAACCTGGCAAATTTAATTATGTTGCGGGACCCATAATTAGTAAAAGAGCTCACATCGGATGGACAACTAATGGTCACACCGGTGAGGATGTCGTGCTTTACATTTATGCACCTCCCAGGCAGAAGCGCTTGACCGGAGTCATAGAGAATACCTACATAGCAAAATATATGGAAAAAGCCATGGGCCTGGATCTTGCTGCTACAACAAACAGGTTATTGACTTCAGCAGCAAAGGATTTAACCACTTTAGGAGCCAACATAAGCAAGGATTCCACCAATCCAGCAAACCCCGTTTTCGTGGTTACCAAAGGCAAAACAGCGGCAAAATTTCCAGTTAACAAAAACATTATAGAGGTTAACGGTTCTATTGTTAAACTGCCGGGAGTGATTGTTGACAACGGTAAGACTTTCTTTATTCCTAGAAAGGCGCTAAATTATTTCAAGTAGAATAAACCTGGAGGTCATAGTCCGCCATCGGCAATATTTTAACTTTCTACCCCAGCTTTCGCCTCATCAAGCAAAAACTTTGGATCTGGTGGATCATAGTTATAAAGCCATTGGCGGACTATAAATAAGAAAAACTACAAAGGCATAACGATTGTAAGCTTCATTGCTTGTTCGCTGGTTCTGGAAATATCAACCCAGCCCCCATGCTTATGAATCACGATTTTTGCAATGGGCAAATCCATAATCTCGGTTTCTTCTTGATGCCTGGTGAAAGGATAAAAGAAATGTTCCATGTCGTCATCAGAAATTAAGGCAGGTTCAACAGTAAAATCCAGATAGAGAAATTGATTTTCCTTTCTTGCTACGCACGAAAAACTTGCTCTGTTTGCTGCATAAACCACAAGGGTTGCTACAATACATCGAAGCCCCTGTTCCATCAATTCTTCATCAATGATCGCAACGGGCAGATCGTCGGGTATAGATAGACTCCAAATTATTCCTTTTTTGTCAAAAAGGCTTTTATAATTATTAAAGAATTGCTCAAGGTATTTCTTAACTTCCACGGGTTTTTTGGAAATTTCGAAAGGTTTCAGATAATCCATTGTTTTGGAAAGTATCTCTTCAAGCCTGCGAATTTCCGAAAGAACGATTTCCAGCTTTTTCGACTGTTCTGTGCCAGAAGGAAAATCTTTAAGGAGTCTTCTGGTAAAGCCACCCGCAACAGCGAGAGGATTCCGAATCTCGTGAGCAAGTCGTGCTGAAATCTCGCTCAGGGTTTTCAATTCCTCGGTTCGTATCATTTGCTGTTGAAGCTGGTAACGATCGGACACATCAGCAATAAACCCATCGATGATTTCAACCTCTCCGTTTTCATCCACAACCGGCAGAGCCTGCTCCCTGACATAGAGAGTTTTACCCAGATGGTTGTTAATACGATACTCCACAGAAAAAGCTATGCCTTCTTTAAGGCATCGCTCCATAAGAGGCCAGACTCTATGTCTATCCTCGGGAGCTACCTTTTCCTTGTAAAAATTCCGATCTGCAAGCACCTGATCCACCGGAAGCCCAACCAGAGATTCTATGTGGTGGTTTATAAACACAATTTTTCCATCAGGAAGAGCACGGTAAACCACCAAAGGCACATTTTCAACGAGAGTTCGGTATTTCTCTTCCGATTCTTCAAGGGCTCTAGTCCTAATTCTGACCATTTCTTCAAGTTTCTGGGAATATTCTTCAAGTTTTCTCCGGGATTCATCAAGAGATATGATCATGTCGTTTAGAGCGTCGGCAAGAATACCCAACTCCCCTCCGGGACGAATGCTTAGCCTTTCCGAATAACGACCTGAAGAAATCTTTATCGCAAATTCTATCATTTCTACGATAGGGCGAGTAAATGAGTAGCTAACGACATATATAGAGAATACAGAAAGGATTACACCAACGATCCCAAGAAAAATCATCCATAAAAGGTAGTGTTTAGCTCTTGCAAGCTGCGGTGAGCGGTCAAAGGCGATTTCAACTATTCCGATAACATTATTTTTATAGTCCCTAAAAGGTGCAATTAGCACTCTAAAATAACGTCCATTATCTTCCGCAAAGCGCTGCAAGTATATATCATCATTGTAAACTTGACTGTATTCTGGAGATTCAGGATCAAAGAAAGGGTGTAAAGTTGTGGCAAGAGGCTGGAAGGAAAAATGTGGAACGCCGAGTGTTTCTTTTGTTCCCGAAATAGCAAGCAAAGTTACTTCCATGAAAATGTTTTGTTTGAGGGCGACAAGAAAAGCTGAATCCAGCCTGAAGCCAATTTCCACTGTTCCTATCAATTCCTGTTCTTCCATTATGGGAGCGACACCTCGGATAGAAAGCCCAGTTACTCCTTTTTCAACACCAGCAACCCCTTCTTTTGTTCGATGCACGTCCTGGATCATTTTTCGGTAGGAAATCAGATCGTCACCGTAGATATTAGGAGACTGAAGTCTAAGAAAGGATTTTCCGTCCTTAGTGTGGAAGTGAAATTGGGCTATAGAAAACTTTTCGGCAACATCTTGATATGTGGGAAGAAACAGTTTTTTGAGCCGTTCACGGTCTCCATTTTTAAGGCATTTCCTGGCTTCTTCGTTTGCTGCAAATGTCTTGGCAAGACTAAGAGCCCATAAACCTTTCTGGTTAATATGATTGTTAAATACTTTATAGGCATCCATAAGAAGCCGCTCTTCGTAGCGGCTCATTAAAACATCCTGAGCTCTAATAGCAATGGACAGAAGAAAACAGGTACCAAGAGTTGCTAACACAACAAACGGAATACTAAATTGCCAGACGAGAGAAAGCTTTTCCAACCGGCACCATTTCCAACATGTAAAGAAAAACCTGATAACCGGATTGCGCCAGGCGTTCAAGTAATTCCCCTTTTGCTAAAGACTTAAGTTTTTCCTTGTAACCGCTCGAACTTAAAACTATACTCAATATGCTTAAAATGCTCAATAAAACAATGGCAAACCATCTATTGGATAATATAACTATTAGCTGGGTAACTCTCCAACCAAAACTATGCCAGGACCAGGTAGCGATTCCCCATCTTATTAAACAACAAGAACTGTTCGATTGTGGAGGAACTTTCTTTGGCTCAAATAAGAAAAAACCTGCGCATCTCGATTTCTTTAATCTTTGGAATTTTCATACTATGGGTAACTTTTCATCATGCAGACATCAGACTTTTCTACCACAATTTGAAAGAACTAAACTGGCTGTGGGTAACACTATCTTTTCTCTGTGCCATGGCGAGCTATATCTGTATAGCCGGAGTTCTCCAGAGCCTTCTGACCGCTTTGCACTACTACCTCAAGCCGGTTGATGTTTTCAATATAGCTCTAGTTTCAACAGTTGCCAATTACGCTCTAAACATAGGTGGAATAAGCGGTCTTGCGATAAAAATTTACCTTCTCTCGCGAAGAAAGATTCTTCCATCACATACGCTCTCCCTATCTCTCATCCATGGATTTTTTACTAATACCATAGCCGTTTTTTTCATCTTTGCTGGTTTCACAGTTTTCTACAGCCATTACAGCTTCGGTATGGCTAAAAAAGACATTCTGATATGGATTGCGTGGGTTGTCATTGCGGCTCTTATGGCAACTTTTATCTGGATGGGCTTCTTCATAGTAAATGCTTCAGTGCGTTTTGCTACATTAAATTTCTTAATGAGACTTTACCATAGAGTATCTACTCGTATTAAACTTCTTGCAAGAAAGGCTGAACTATTAGAATCCACCTTTGAAAACTTTAACAAAAGCATGGATCTCGTAGTAAAAAATATCAGGCAGATTCTCTATGCCAGCTTATATGCTTTGGCAGATTGGATATTTATGTTCGCTTGCTTAAAAACATCTTTCTTGGCTGTTCATTGCCCAGCAAAACTTGGTATTCTTGCCATTGGATTCTGCGTAAGTCTTTTTACTTCTATCATCGCCATTATTCCCGGTGGACTGGGGATTATGGAAGGCTCAATGGTAAGTATCTTTTACCTGCTGGGACTCGAATACGAAAAAAGCCTTGTAGCCGTTCTCATCTACAGGGTTTTATACTACCTCGTCCCCATGATTATCGGAGGACTCATCTTCCTTTCGGAATTGTCCAACTTCAGAAAATCAGGCTGATCTTCTACAATCTGCAAAGATTGTCTTTTATTTTTCCTCTTCAAGTATTTTATCAAGCTCGTCCAAAAGAATTTCGTCAACTTCCTCTTCCTTTTCCTTCTCTTCTCGCGCAGATACTTCAATCTCAGGTTGCTTATCTTCTAAAGGTTGAACAGCGTCAAGTGACTCTCCCACTTCGATCATTTCAGGTCGTTTTTCAGTAATCCCCGGTTCTTCTTTAAGAGCTACCATTTCTAGATTTTCCACTTCCAAAGATTCTTTAGTCTCTTCCAGGACTAATTCCTGTTTCTCAAGGGGGATTTCTAGTTCAAGTGATATTTCACCAGAGAGTCCCTCCTGCTCTTTACTAGATGGCAGTTCAGCCTCTACAGGTCCTTCACTTTCGATCTCCAAAATAGCTTCATCATCGATGATAATCTCTTCAGTCTGATCTTCCAGTGAAATCTCCAGGGGCACTGCCATTTCTATCTGCTGAGATACCCTAGGAGAAGCGATAGTTTCGGCTATCTGATCGGCTCCTACTCCAAGCCCCAGCCATTCCCATACAAAAAAGTCCTTTGGGGGAGCCTCAAAGGGACACAACTCGGATCTAATCGCACTTAAAGATGCACCACACTTCTTGCAATTATCTAGATAATCAAAAGATATATAACCACATTTGGAACATCTCATGGATCAATCCTCCTGAAAGACTTTTTTACGACCTTTCAAGCAGGAACGATCTACGGTAAGAGCTTCCCACTCTCACCAATAATAAACTCGTTCCCCCAACCTTTCCTCAAAGTTTTACGTTTCAATTTCTTTGCTTCTTATAACCTATAGAGCTAGCTTTTGAAAGCAAAAGAACGAATTTTATCCTTCTCTTAAGACAGGTAGCGCTCCTCAGATAGGAATTTCCAGACTATCTCATGTCACCCCACAAAAATTGACACAAAACTACTATTGCTACCATAGCCGTTTCATACCTTAAAATTCTTGGACCAAGAGATATCGGAACCCATTTTCTGCTTTTAAAAGCGGATAGTTCTTCTTCTGCCCATCCACCTTCTGGTCCTATAGCAACAGCTACTGAACTAGGTTTAATGCCGCTTTGGAAAAAAGCCCCAACACCGGGCAACTCGTCCATTTCGGAAGCAACAAGTTTCAAAATGTTATAATCTTCACCATTTTCCGCATAATCAAGAATTTCATCTAGCCCATTTCCATACCAGATATTGGGAACTTTTACCCTTCGACATTGACAGACAGCTTCCTGAGCTATCTTACTCCACCTTGAAACTCTATCTTGAACTTTTAACTTCTCGAGTCTGTAGGGACTTCTAGCAGACGGAAACAGCACTATTTCTTTGACTCCAAGCTCGGTAGCCTGTCGTATTGCAAGATCAACCCTATCTGATCTTGCAATTGCCATAAACAGCGTAACTTCAAGGGGAGATTCGGCGGCATGGAAGACTTCATCCAGCAATGTAACTCGAACCCCTTTTTTTGACACATGAGTAATTTGAGCTCTCCAGGTCCGTCCGCTTTCATCTTTTAATTCTATTAAATCCCCTTTTTCCAATTTAAGGACTCTGACAATCTGATGAGAAAGATCCGCGGGAAGGACGATTTCTTCATCGACTTTATCTGCAATACCTGAAGGTAAGAAAAAAACCTGCCTGGTCATCAAAAAATCCTAAAAAGCGGAGATATACCAATTCCAGAATGCACTGCTCCAGATAAGAGCAATCAGTCCCCCAAAGGCGAGAAAAGGACCATAAGGGATCATGGTGGACAGGGCAGTTTGGCCTTGAATATTATCAGAAGTGATCTTTTTTGCCCCTTTTTTGGATTGTTTTACCCCTATTATAACAAGACCTGCGATGGCGCCCGTGAAGGCTGAAATAAAGAGAGCCATCACTGCACCTTTCCATCCGGTAAAAGCTCCAATCATGGCAAGAAGCTTTACATCGCCTCCACCCATACCTTCAACTCCACGAACCTTTTGATACCCGTAGGCAATGAGAAAAAGCACCCCTCCCCCTATTAAAACTCCAAGAAAGACATCCATTACGGTCACTACTCTATTCCAGGGACTAACCACGAGTCCTGTAATAAGTCCACCAATAGAGAAAATGTCGGGTATAAGATAGGTCTCAAGATCCGTAAAGGTCACAACAATTAGAAGGGAAACAAAAATTGCTTCAATAAACCACTGGATGATACCGTATTCGATGTTTCTATAATAAAGAAGAACATAGGTTACAACGGTAATGACCTCAACAAGCAGATACCTTAAGGGAATAGGGTGTTTACAGTGAGCACATTTTCCTCGAAGCAAGAGATAACTCAAGATTGGCACATTCGCCCACAAAGGAAGTGATTTTGTGCAATTAGGGCAAAAAGATGACGGTCCTAATATGGAGAGCCCCCTTGGAACACGATAAATAAGCATATTGAAGAAACTACCCATAATTGCTCCGAATAAACCAATTATAACCAGAACTGCAGCATCGGGATTAGACTGAGAGAATATCACGGCGAACTGTCCTCTTCTATTTCTTCACGATAACGACATTCCTTATTTAAGCATACCCAAGCAGGGCTTTTTCCGCCTCGGCCGTTATTTTTGGTCATTATTGGATAACCACATTTGGGACAGGTTCTAGGATATGGTTTTTCATTTACAATAACAGAACACTCAGGATAAGCGCTACAGCCGTAAAATATCTTGCCTCGTTTGGATCTTCTTTCCACCAGTTCTCCTGAACACTTTTCCCTAGGGCAAGGGATACCAAGAGACAATGGCTTGGTATTTTTACATTCGGGATATCCACTGCAGGCGATAAAGCTTCCATATCGTCCATGCTTAACGATCATAGGCTTACCGCATTTTTCACAAACATCCCCGGTCTCTTCCTGAGCAACAAGCCTCAGTTCCCCATGTTCGCCTCTTTCATAATGCGACCTGAATCGGCACTGAGGACATTCAACAACAGGCCCATTAGTTCGACCCCATCTAATCACAAGTTTTGTCCCACACTTAGGGCATTCAAGCTCGGTTGGAATTCCCTCTATTCTCAGATTTCTCATTGCATCTTGAGCTTCATCCAGCATGGGCTTAAATCGATCGTAAAAATCCTTGAGCAGTTCAATAAGAGATCCATTGCCGCGAGATATTTCATCAAGCTTTGCTTCCATCTGTGCAGTAAAAGAAACATCCACAATTTCGGGAAAATGTTTTACGAGAAGATCGTTCACTATAAAGCCGAGTTCTGTAGGACGAAGTGTCCTTTTTTCAGACACCACATAACCTCGTTCCTGAATCGTGGAAACGATGGTGGCATATGTGCTGGGACGTCCAATGCCGAAATCCTCAAGCACCTTAATTAAAGAAGCTTCGGTGTATCTTCTGGGTGGCTGAGTAAAGTGCTGAGAAGCACCTATATCGAGCATTTTCAGTAATTCACCTGATTTCAGAGGCGGAAGTATAGAATCTCCTTCTTCGGAGGTTTCATCATCGGTAGCTTCACGATAAAGGACGAGATAGCCTGGAAAGACCACCACCGAACCGGTTGCCCTGAAAACAAACCCATCAACCCCTTCTGGCACAATGTCCACCGTGGGTTTTTCCACATCAGCCGGCTTCATCTGACAGGCAACAAATCTTTTCCAGATCAATTCATAAAGAAGATACTGATCGCGAGTTAGAAAGGGTTTAACTGAATCGGGGGTTCTAAAGACATCCGTGGGTCGAATAGCTTCGTGAGCATCCTGGGACGAAGTTTTTACCTTATACTGGTTAGGCTTTGCGGGCACGAAAGCATCTCCCCATGCAGAAGCTATAAACTGGCGGACAGATTTAACGGCATCTTCAGCCAGTCGAGTAGAATCGGTTCTCATGTAAGTAATAAGTCCTACGGGTCCGGCGTCAGGAAGTTCAACACCTTCGTAGAGTTGTTGAGCGATCTGCATGGTTTTTCTGGGGGAAAACCTCAATTGTCTGGAAGCATCCTGCTGAAGTGTGCTTGTTATAAAAGGCGGCGGTGGATTCTGTTTCTGCTTTTTCTGCTTCAGATCTTTAACGACATAAGACCTGTGTCTTAACAATTCAACTATCTTTTGGGCATCAGCTTCCGATGAAAGATCACAGCGTTTTTCTCCGTAACACTGCACCAACCTGGCTTTGAAAGATTTATCATCGTTTTGTTTTGTAAAGAGAGCATCCACCGTCCAGTACTCTTCAGGGCGAAAGGCATAAATTTCACGCTCTCTTTCGCAAACAAGCCTCAAAGCAACTGACTGGACTCTTCCAGCACTGAGCCCGGTTTTTACCTTGCGCCATAGAATTGGGGATATTAAATAGCCCACCAGACGATCGAGAATCCTCCGTGCCTGCTGAGCTTCATAAAGGTATCGGTTGAGATCACCCGGAGCCTTGAACGCTTCTGCAATACCCTTCTGAGTAAGTTCGTAGAATAGCACACGGTATATAGGCGGATTCTTTGCTGAACCGTTGCGGGAAATTTCTTCGGCAATATGCCAGGCTATAGCTTCACCTTCTCGATCCGGGTCCGGACCAAGGAATACCTTTTCTGCTGATTTAGCCGACTTCCGAAGGTCTTCGACAATCTTTTTCTTCCCTTGAATGATTTGATATTCAGCTCGAAAACCGTTTTCTATATCAACTCCCAGCTTGCTTTCGGGAAGATCCTTTATGTGTCCCTTGCTGGCTTTAACTACGTAGGTATCCTTTAGATACTTAGCAAGGGTTTTAGCTTTCGTTGGAGATTCCACAATTAAAAGAGGTTTGTTCATAACTAGCGCCTCTCACTAATAAAATACTTTCCGGGAAGTTGACGCACCAACCCCCTGAGTTCCAGCATCGTAAGAATAGAAAGAACCGTTGCACAGGAAAGACCGGTTTTCTCACAGATGTGGTCTATATGTTGAGGCTTATCACTCAGAGTCTGCAAGACTTTCAGTTCGTCGCCTTCAGCAGACTGAGAAGGCACTTCGCAATGTGCCTTTTTATTTATCATCTGTGTTACCGGCTGTTTTCCCGCCACATGGTTTTGGGGAGCAAGTTTTTGCAAAAAAGGATACTCATCCAAAATGTCTTTTATATCTTCGACCAGTTTGGCTCCATCCTTTATGAGTTTATTCGTTCCGGCAGATCTTTCATCGGAAACCGCACCAGGGACGGCAAAGACATCTCGCCCTTGATCTAGAGCCAGTCTTGCAGTGATAAGAGCACCGCTTTTAAGTCCAGCTTCAACGACAACAACACCCATGGATAAACCACTAACTATGCGGTTTCGAAGAGGAAACCGCCACTTTTCTGGTGGAGTGCCAAGAGGATATTCAGAAAATACCACTCCAGAATCGGCAATGCGATCAATAAGATCGCGGTTGGCTCTAGGATAAGGCACATCAAGACCAGATCCCATAACTGCGATTGTTTGACCCCCTGCTTTCAAAGCTCCCCTATGGACGGCGGAATCAATACCAATGGCAAGCCCACTTACCACAGTAATACCCAGAGCGGCAAGATCTGAAGCGAGTCTTTCCGCAAAAAGAATACCCTTCACCGAAGCATTTCTTGTTCCCACTATAGCCAGAGCAGTTGCATGGTCTGAGCGATAGCATCCCCTGGCAAACAAGAAAAGAGGCGGATCCGGAATATGGCGAAGAGGAGGCGGGTATGTTTCATCTTCCCAGGTAATAAAATCCACGCCTTTTTTTAAGAGGAGATCTAATTCATTCTCTGGATCTCTTATCGTCTGCTTTCTAGCAACCGCCCGAGCAGTTTTTAGCTTGATAGGAGCCCTGGCAAAGAGTTCTTCCTCCGATGCGTTGATTATAGCATCAACGCTCCCCATCGCCTGGTAAAGCTTCCAAAGTGATCGAGGTCCCAGCTCGGGGATCAGAGCCAGTGTGAGCCAGCTAATCTTTTTTTCTATTTCCATCCCTTTAGACCGACGCCCTGCCTTTAGTCTCTATTAGTGTCGTAAATGTTGCAGGAAATCTGTGAAGATGATACCTACAGATGTTAATCTTGATTGTCAAACACTTATGAACGGCGGTGGGGCAAAATAAAATAATGGGGCAATAATTTTCGTCCTTATCGCTTAAACTGGTTTTCTTAGGAATGGGGGAAAGACATGAAAGAAATAATCGGGTTCATCGGCACGGGAAACATGGGGCGAGCTCTAATCGAAGGAATCATTAAAAAAGGTGTATTCTCTTCGGAATCAATAGTCGCCTACGACGTAATAAAGGAAAAAGTAAAAGAACTGAGCGAACTTTTTGGAATAAGACATTGCAACAGCCTGGAAGATCTAGTGGCCACATCAAACGTCATAATTATCGCCGTAAAGCCGCAAAATATGGAAGAACTTCTACGCGACCTGAAAGCTCTCATTAAAGGAACTCCTCTGATCATTTCCATAGCAGCCGGCATAACCATAAAGTTTCTTGAAGAAAGGCTACCGGAAGGCATTCCCATCGTTAGAGTTATGCCCAACACACCGGCTCTGGTGCTCCAGGGGGCTTCCGCGCTCGCCAGAAACCGTCATGTAACAGACGATACCATGAAACTCGCGCTGGATATTTTCAAATCTGTGGGAACAGCATTGGAAGTGGAAGAAAAGCTTCTGAACGCCGTTACGGGGCTGAGCGGTAGCGGACCAGCCTATGTTTTACTTTTTCTTGAGGCGCTTACGGATGCCGGAGTGCTTATGGGCATTCCAAGACCGATGGCTCGTGAACTGGTAATTTCTACCGTGCTGGGAACGGCAGAACTGGCAAAACAGCGAGATCTTCATTTCGCCGCACTAAAAGACATGGTCACATCCCCTGCTGGGACAACAATACACGGGTTAAAGGTAATGGAAGAAAATGGACTGAGAGGCATAATTATGAAAGCGGTTGAACGTGCAACAGAACGCGCCGACGAACTCCAGAAACTGGCAGAAAAGTAAGCTACGGGATAAATAACAAAAACGCAGGCCAAAAGGGAGGGTGTTCACATGACAATAGACGATCTTTATAGCATGATCCCATCGGTTCCCTGTCCCCCAGGTTGTATTACATGCTGTAAGAAATTTGGTGTTCCATCAAGAATTCCTGAAGAAGACTCAAGAATAAAAGCCTTTCTAAAGGAACACGGTATATCCGGAAGAGTTAACGACTTTGAGGTCTCTGAAGGCGAAAATACCTGCCCCTACGTAACAACTAAAGGATGTGCCATTTACCCCGTAAGGCCCTTCATATGCCGCCTCTATGGAACATCTCCCAATTATCTCTGTATTGAAAATGTTCGTCCTGCGGTTCTTCTCTCAACTGAGGAAGAAGAACAGTTGCTTTTTCTTTACTCTCAGATGGCAAGAAATGGAACATAAACAGAAATTCAGCGCCCTGTAGTGTCCTTGTAATTTTTCAGACATCATCTGAATTATCTGAGGCTGTTCGAAAAAAATCGCGACGATAACCCGATGTTGCCGTATCGTAGGGGCATGGCATGCCATGCCCCTACATATGATGCGCTATTTCAACCAACGATCTTGTTCCAGCGTGGTCAAAACGTAAGAACTTAAAAAGATTCCAAATAAAGGATAATTTCCGAACAGTCTTTCGGAATCATCTTGACAACGACACATTGATCTCGGTAAAAGGCGGAGCGGTGCGTTTTTGTTTTGGCGAAAAACATCAAATTCTAAAATAAGGGAGGATTAGCTCTTGTTAAGACACAAATCTGCCATAAAGCGAGCCAGACAGAGCGAAAAGAGGCGTTTGCGCAATCGAGCACGAAAGACTCGCATGAAGACAGCCATCAAAACTGTCGAAATGGCTATACTCGCAAAGAACCCTGATCTCGTTATGGAAAAGTTTAAAGAAGCCATGTCCATCATTGATAAGACGGCATCGAAGGGCACAATTCACAAAAATAAGGCTGCAAGAGAAATCTCTAAGCTACATCAAAAAGTAAACAAATTCTTGGCATCTTTGAATCAACAAGTAGCATAAGGTCACCGATTCAGGTGCTTTGACTTTAAGGGCGCAGATATGTTTACCTGCGCCCTTTAGTTGTCTTCTATCCCAACTTAGTGCTACTCCCCTGTTGGATTGATACATGAGTAGATTTTTACTTTCGCATTACTTTCAAATATATGCCGTGCTTTTAAGTCCTAGAACTCCTCTGACAAAGCCAAGCAGAAAACCGAGAGCGAAACGCCCCATTTGCCGATTCTTAAAAGTAGGGCAAAGCCACCTGTAAAGCCATCTGCTACCGTTAAGAGCAAAACAAAGGCGAACGGGAAAGGGATAGGGAGCTTTAGCAAAGGAATATCCCACAGATTGAGGCTTACGCAGATTGGGAACAAGTAAAGGCGGATGGTAATAGACTAACTCCTCGGTGGTAATATACTTAAAACCCATAGCAAGGAACCTCATAGCAAATTCCACATCTTCTTGCCCTACAAAATCAGATCGAAATCCTCCAAGCCGTATAAGGCATTCAAGCCGCCTGTAGGCAGTGCAGCGACTCGTGAAGAAATGAGGATCATGATACTGATACCTTGGCTTTATCAGACAAAATGAAGCGACACCTCTGGGAATCACCGCCATAAGATCCAGATCATTTTCAAAAAAGCCATACAGCTTAGAGAGAAAATCATTATCCATAACCAAAGTATCGTCGTCCAAGAAAAGAACAATTTCCCCAGAAGCTAAAGACAGTCCATAATTACGAAGTGAACCGGTTATACCCCACACATTTGGATCCTGTGGCGCACTATACTTTATAGAAAGCTCCGGGAATTTGGCAGAAAGCTCTCTGCCTTCCCTGCTTCCACCTCTGTCTTCAACGAGCACGATTTCAAGATCCTTCCCAGGAAAATTCTGCCACCTGAGCCACTCAAGAGCCTGTTCCATTAGAGCTATACGCTGGTAAAAGATGAAAACTGCACTGATTTTGTATCTATTTTCTTCCTGCCAGACATTTAAATCTCCCCGAGGAAGTTTTTTGTTTCCAAGGATAATTTTCAGAATTTTTTCCCTCACCTGCATCTCTTTCCCCATATTGCAGATTATTTTTCAATGCTCTTGCGCTCTCGCCTCGTTCGCTTTTGCAAAAGCAATAAACTGTGCTAAAAACCAACCTCGATTAGTTAATCTCACAAAAAGGCAGGTCATTACCATGAAAAAGTTTCTCCGAGAGTTGATCATTCACGAAATTGAGTCAAACGGTGGTGCTATATCCTTCGAGCGATTCATGGAAATGGCTCTCTATACGCCTAACCTGGGATACTACATGAGAAATGTCCCTGTTATTGGTCAAAAGGGCGACTTTTTTACCGCATCCCACGCAGGGAACATTTTTGGTCTGCTTCTAAGTCGCCATATAATAAAGATCTGGCAGGAAATGGGTGAACCCAACGACTTTCACATAATTGAAATTGGTCCCGGCATGGGCTATCTGGCTTATGATGTCCTTACCGCCCTTGCTTCCCATTCCACCATCTTTCAAAGTCTTTCGTATCATCTAGTAGAAATGAACCCACATTTTGCTTCAATCCAAAAAGCAAGACTTTCTACTCTACATCCTCGAATCTTCTGGTGGAGCGACATCTCCGCAATGCCGTCTCTTTGTGGAGTTTGCATCTGCAACGAGATTATCGATGCCTTCCCAGTTCGGCTTTTTGAAGTAAAACAAGGTAGAATCATGGAAATCTACGTAAGCCTAAACCCCGAAGGTAACTTTTTAGAAATCCTTCGCCCCGCAGAGGAAGATCTCATAAACTACTTAGAATTTTTTGCCCCATGGGTGAAGCACTTTGATGATTACCGTTCGGAAGCAAACCTTAGCGCCAGAACATGGCTTAAAAACCTGAAGAAAATCCTAGATTCAGGAAAAATTCTAATTATAGACTATGGCCACACGTCCGAAGAATACTACGACCCATCACGAAACCGAGGAACTCTTCTTTGTTACTTCAAGCATCAGGTTAATGATTGTCCCTACATTAACATAGGCGAGCAGGACATCACGGCTCATGTAAACTTTACCGCCATAGAAGAATGGGCAAAAGAAGCCGGCTTTTCCGTCGAAGAATACACAACTCAACATCGATACCTTTTATCTCTAGCCGATGAACAGCTGCTTGAAAAGCTTTACTCAGAGAACCCAGCTTCGATGGCTCAATTCAAAACCCTTATACTTCCTCAAGGCATGGGAGAATCTCACAAAGTGATGATTCTCTCAACTTTCTAGCCTGGATTTTTCAAAACACCTTACAGACACATTTGACTAAACACTATGGCGTAATTCGCCTGATTGCCAAAATTCCTGTTTTTGGTTATTGAGCTTTCATTTGTGTCCACTTTGCAATATTTCCTGGACTTTTTTAACAAGGTCACGGAGAGTGAAGGGTTTCTGTATGAAGACAATGTCCGGATCAAGGATCCCATGGTGGACGATGGCGTTGTCCGTGTAGCCGGACATGTACAGCACCTTCAGATCGGGTTGATTTCTCTGAAGACGATTTATCATTTCTTTACCACTTATATAGGGCATCACCACATCTGTGATCACTAAGTCGGGCTTTAGTCCTTTTTCTTCCACGAGCAGCAGTGCTTCTCCGCCGCTGGCCGCAACAGTTACCTTGTAGCCCAGGCTTGAAAGGCCTACCTCTATCAGTTTTCGCAGGCTGCCTTCGTCTTCCACTACCAGGATATGTTCACCGCCGCCTCTTGCAGTTTCTGTTTCGCCTGTAACCACAACGGTTCTCGGTTCTTGTTTTGCCTCAGTTTGCGGGAGATAGATCTTGAATGTCGTCCCGCGCCCGGGTTCTGAATAGACCCAGATATGGCCGCCGGACTGCTTGACGATGCCATACACCGTGGAAAGCCCCAATCCGGTGCCTTTTCCCTTTTCCTTGGTGGTAAAAAACGGCTCGAATATTCTTGAAAGGGTTTCCTTATCCATGCCACAACCAGTGTCGGTCACAGCCAGCATCACGTAGTTGCCCGGTTGAACACCCACATGTTTTCGCACATAGGTTTCATCCAGTTGCACGTTGGCGGTCTCAATGAGCAGTTTGCCGCCTTTGGGCATGGCGTCTCGGGCATTGACCGCAAGGTTTATAATCACCTGCTCCATCTGAACCGGATCCGCCATTACCATTCCAAGATCATCTGCCAGTGCCAGTTCCAGGATGATATCCTCACCGATCAACCTGCGCAGCATTTTTTCAAGATTCTGAATTATGGCATTGAGATTCAACACCTCTGGATGAAGGGGCTGCCTGCGGCTAAAGGCCAGAAGCTGGCGGATGAGCTCCGCCGAACGGTTCGCAGCCTCCATGATTTTATTCACATAATCCCGCAGGGGATCTTCATTATGGAGTTTATGTAAAACCATCTCTCCATAACCGATAATCACATTCAGCATGTTGTTGAAATCATGAGCCACACCTCCAGCCAGTCGACCCACTGATTCCAGCTTCTGGGCCTGCTGCAATTGTTCCTCTAATGAAGCCCTTTCTTGCTCGAGGCGCAATTGTTCCGTTATGTCTCTGTCAACGAACACAAAATTTACTATCTGGCCTGTTTCATTCTTTACCGGTGAGATGGTCGATTCCACGGTAAAAAGGGAGCCGTCCTTTCGCTTCCTGACTATCCGTCCGGTCCAGGTCCTACCGGTTCTGATGGTCTCCCAAATATTGCGGTAAAAGGCTTCATCATGCTGGCTGCTTCTTAAAATCTCGGGTGTTTTGCCGATGATCTCGGCGCGAGTAAAACCGGTCACCTTCTCGAAAGCGGTATTGACATATTGGATAATTCCATCGGCGTCTGTGATCATGACGACTTCATTGGTCTGTTCGATGGCGTATATAAGCCGCTCACGCTCCAACTCCGCCCGCTTGAGCTCGGTGATGTCAATACCGAAGGAGATCATCCCCAAAAAAGTTTCCCCTTCTTTTAGTGCACTGTTTTGCCACACTATATAACGTTCCTCGCCGTTCTTGGTGATAATGGGGTTTTCAAACGATTTCAGGACGTCGCCGTTTTGCGCAATGCGCTCAAAAACCTCCCAGACATGGGGATACCGCTTTTTGGGCACCAGGATTTCAAACCAGCTTTTTCCCTGCACCTCTGCCAGCGTGTAACCGGTAATTCGCTCAGCCGCTTCGTTGATCATCACAATATTCCCCTGGTTGTCCAGCTGGACAAAGATAACATTGGCGGTCCGGATCAATTTTTCGGCAAATTCCTTGGCTCGCTGCAGTTGATGTTCGGCCTCCTTGCGTTCGGTGATGTCTTGGGCGATACCGACTGAACGGATGACTCTGCCGGTATCATCTTTTTCATGTTCGCACTTTTCCAGAATTACCCGTACGGCTTTGTCAGAGGGCCTGACAATACGATATTCCACCTCATACCCGTCTGCTTTTTCCGCAAGTGAACGGGTCCAGGCCGCATCGACCTTTTCCCGGTCCTCGGGGTGAACACAGTCCAAGAACTTCTCAGGGGAGGGAATGAATACCTGGGGATCGACCCCAAATATGCGATACACCTCGTCCGACCATGTCAGCCGGTTCTGGTTGTGGTCGAATTCCCAGCTTCCCACCCGGCCCACGGCCTGGGACCGCTGGAGAAGCGATTGGCTTTGCCGAAGTTGCTGTTCGTTTTGAACATTTCGTTCAGCACTGCCGATAAGCAGTCCAGCCAAAACCGTTGCCACGGGAAAAACCAGCATCACCGGTAGCCAGATTCGACCAATGACCGAAACCCCCGTCGGCCAGGGTATTATCAACAACTGACAGGACAGCATGGCTAGATGGGAGACGACCCCGATCAAGAAAAGCCTAAGAATCCCAACTTTCTCGGGTCGGTTGTCACAGGCTCTGCGGAAAATCAACCCCACCAGGCCGGAGGCAACAATAGATGCCACGCCGGCCCAGACCCCGGGGCCTCCCAGAAAGACGCGCCAAGCGATGGCAATGGTAGCGGCCACGGCCGTGGTAACGCCGCCCCCGAACAGCCCCGCCAGGGTCATGATGATGGATCGACCATCGTAAATGATGCCCGGCGCATAGTGGACCGGAAACACCATGCCAGCGACGGCGATCACGCCGAACGAGATGCCGGTGGCCAGCTTAATCCAGATCCCCAGCCGGTCACGCGACCGAGCAAATAGGCTGTACACGGCGGAAAGAGCGAACAGAAATGCTGCGTTTTCTATCAACTCCTTTAGCATCTCTTTCTCCAAAAAATATCCATTACAACGCCCCCTGGTTGCTGAACATACCTTCCAGCCGTTCCATCTCCTATTTGGGAATCAGGGTCGGGTTGCCAGCCAAAATACCGGGTGATACCCCAGAGGATCACATCCTTAATCGCAGGATCCGAAACCCGGCGACCGTGAAATCCCGACAGACCTCGAAATTTTCAAACTGACCACCCTGGTCAAGTATTTGAGAAAGCCGGCTGAGCAGATCAACCATTGACTGTTGTCCAGCTCAGCAAAGCGTTGCCCACGAACCTGTTCCACAGAGATTCGAAATAGATCACAGAACTAACAGTCTGCGGTGATGAGCAGTAGCCCCGATCCAGCAATAGGATTCACTCCCTCAGCGCATCCAGAACAGCTTACGCAATTTCTATATCCCACTGCATGGAATAGTGTCTTATTACGCTGTTTCTGCTGTCCTTCATCTCGTCCTTTTCTTCCAGGTGATAAAAATTCGCTTTCTCTAAGAAGCTATATGGCGAAGATGGGGCCGGAGTCAATGAGAAACTGAGGTTGTCCCAAAAAGACGTCAGTAGAGGTTAAAAATTTTTCGCCCCTATTTTGATCGCCGAGGACGGGAGTTGATCCCCTGTGTATCGATCGCCGAGGACGGCGATCCTCTTAGTATTCTAACATCATCCTAGGAGGGGCGGCATCCTCGCCGTCCTGCAAGCCTATGGACAGGAACCGGACCCCTCCCAAATCCTCCCCCTCAACGGGGAGGGGGTGCGGAGCAGGGTGAGCGAGCAAGAATTCGCTAATATCTCACGATCAGGGCGAAGCAGTGTAAATTCAGCGGTTGTGCAACTGGCAGGGACAACCGGCCGGTCGCTTATACACTCTTTAAAACATCCTCTCTTTCCAGGGGGCGATAAGCTTTCGCCCCCACTATCCGTGCTTAGGAAGGCAATTCCTCAATAATAATCTTGTGATCAACAAGAGCCATACGCCGTATGACACCTCGAATTGTCTTCTGATCACCAAATATGCTTTTCATCTTAAGCACACCGTTTTCGTTCTCAATAGTGTCAACGGCTTCCATAATGAGTTCTTCCTTATCGCCTCTCAAAAAGTAAGCATTTGCTTCGCACATTTTACGAGCCTCCCTCTTTCACTCATCACCTGCATCCTTGATAACAATTCCCGGCGGCAACGTTTCTCCAAAAGCCCATTCTTGAGCCTGTCTTCCCCAGGAGGATCCCACCTTTTCGGTAAAGGATCTAATCTTTTGTTCTGACAATACCTTCAGAACTACCTTATAAGTGCGTTCTCGCACATCTTCGGGCACATCCCTTGCCCGATCTCCAGTCTCCCGCACGAGACTAAGCAAAGTATATCCAAAAGCTTCATCCACAGGAAAGCCTTTTTTGAGGAGCTTATCCAACCAGCCTATAACTTCTTCCGGAGGAACAACCTTATCGGCGGATCCATAGAGAAGAGCTCTTGCTCCAATTCTTCCAATTACCCACAGATCCTTTGGAGATGGACGACCACTTTTAAGAAGCTTCTCAAGAAAAATTCTACCGAGCTTGACCTTCACGTCAACGGGAAGATGTTCGAAGCTTGCGAGAGTCATCCACAATTCTATGGCTTCCTGAGGCGAAAGAGTCTTAACCTTCTTTTTCTTGCTGCCCTGCCCTTCATTATGCACTAAAGACGAAACCAGCTGATAGATATGCCACTGCTGACCCGATGTAAGCCCTCCAGAAACTCTTCTCCAGAATATCCACCACTCAAGCCTGCACTGAACCTGGCGCGGAAAAACAAGATCCCGCGGAAACAGCTTCCAGACCCGTTTCATTCGCCACTCATCCAGCACATCACCAAACCCGGGGCGAAGGCAAAAGCCAAGCAGATTGAACCATCTCGCTTCGTGATGGAAAGAAAAGGTTCGGCCCTGCTCATGATCAAGGAGCACATCGGCAATTTTTCTGACAACCCCAATGGGCCATTTTTCTCTTGGCATTGCCAGGGCTTCAACCAAAGCTTTAACAAGCTCCGACGGCTCCATTTTCTTATGCTCAAACACATCGCACACGAGCCCCACCGCCTGTTCAATGCGCTCATAGTCAACCGTTTCTTCTACCACACGACCTTCTCGAACCGCTTCCTCTCGCTCGGTCTCTGATGTTTCTCTCACATCAAACTGAAGTTGCCACTTATGGGGTGTTTTGATGGACTGACACCACATCTCCAGAGTCCCCACCTCTGTGAGGCGGACTCCAAGACCTACCGGAATCGTTCGTCTTTCTTCGCCCTTGCCAAATTTCAAAACAGTATAAATCGGGGGAAGCAACACAGCATCATCTTCTGAAAGTGTTACGATCTCTCCAAGTCTGTCCTCTACTCTTGTTGTAGAAGCAAGGAGCTGGAATGAGACCGGCTGATTGGATATTACTTCAAAACCCTCTCCTTCGATTTTATACTCAAAGCCTTCCTCCGTCCCCCTGGGCACAATGCACAATGCATCATATTCTCGCTGGACTTCTCTTTCTTCCAGATCCTTATCTTTCTTCCCCACAACGATGTAGTAAGATCGAGGACTACCGGCTCCAACTCTTACTCCTGCTCCCAATCGCACCAGACCGTAGTATGCAGCTCCTACCGCCACGGCGAGATCAAGCCTGGGACCGACGAGTTCTTGGGGTTTCTCGCCAAACCAGCTTTCGACAACATCGAGAATTCTTGATCTAATCTGAGCCGGGGTCAGAGCTCCTCCATTGAAGAGCACAAAGTCGGGGTAAGGACGTTCCCGGCCGGTTTCTCTTGCCGTAAAGCTTTCAAAGCGCTTCCAGAACCAGGCAATATGGCTTGTGATGGCAGGATCCTGCTCATAGGGAAGTCCCCATTCCACAATGCCGCTTCGCTGAGTAGAAATCGGTTTTCTATCGATTGGCACAAAGGGGAAAAAGCCATCAAGAATAAGCTTTCGTAAATGGTCGGCTTCAACTGTGGTGGAGAGCGTGTCCCCGATAAGGCGGGAACCGTGCCCGAGAACGGTAAATTTTGTTTCGGATATGGATGGATCGCTGAGTATTTCTTCCTTTACCTTGCGAGCCTGATAACAGAGCTGATGCCATCTTCTGGTGTCAAGGGAACCAATCTTTCCAGTGAGTTTTTCTTCAGCCTGGCGAGCGATAGCAATGTCCATATTGTCTCCACCGAGAAGAAGATGATCACCCACGGCAAGACGGTCGAACTGCAGGTTCCTTTCTCCAGTGGCGGACTCTCTAAGAGCTACAATGGTTAAATCAGTAGTTCCACCTCCAACATCACAGATAAGCACAATCTGCCCGGGACGTATAATATCCTGCCAGTTGTGAGAATACTTTGAAAGCCAGCCATAGAAGGCTGCAAGAGGTTCTTCGATAAGAACCAGCCTGGGGATACCAGCCATGCGGGCGGCTTCAACCGTAAGTTCTCTGGCAACTTCATCAAAGGAAGCCGGCACGGTAAGAACAATAAGCTGTTCCTCAAAAGCCGAGCTGGCGGAGTTTCGAGCCATAACAAAGTTCCAGGCGTTACGGATGTGTTCAATATACCGCGAGCTTGCCTCCACCGGTGAGACCTTCCGAAGATCTTCGGCTTCCTTTGTTCCCCAGGGAAGAATCCTTGCCTTGCGGTCCACTCTGGCATGACACAACCACGATTTGGCGGAGGATACAAGCCTGTGAGGGACAGTAGATCCCTGCTGGCGAGCAAATTCTCCCACTATACCAGTGACTTCATCCTGATCGCTTTCCCAAGGAAGTCTAAAAAGCTGCTCTCTGGGAAGATCATATTTCCCCGGCAGATAAAGAAAGGATGGCAATACAGGGCGGTTTGATATCTCTCCCAGAGCCACATACTGGGGAATTTCAAAGATACGAATTGCCGAATCGGGAGATTTTACATCCTCTGCTAAATCCACATAAGCTACGGCTGAATTTGTTGTTCCCAGGTCGATCCCAATTATGTAGCGATAGTCATGGATAGTGTTTCTGAATGTGCTCATGAGTTAGCTTGATTCTCTCTCCTTGAGGTTAAAGGTTAATTTCCACTTACGCTGAGGGTTTATCGCATCTACGCAGTGGAGTTCAAGAGTTCCCACCTCAGTCATACTGCTTTGTAGCCATACGGGAACGATTGTTCCTTCAGTATCATCCTGTGATTGAGTATCTTCGGCTGGCGTAAGCATAGTTTCCATTGTTGCTACAGGTTGAATGACTTCCTCCCAGTCTTCTACGACAGCGCCAGCTTCGTCATCTTGCCGCACCGTTGATGCCATAAGAGTAAACACTGCAGGCTGTCCCACAACCAGCCCAAACTCTTGCTCTTTGAGTTCAACCGATGTGCCTTCCTCCATTCCAAAAGGCACAACGCACAGAGCCTTAACCGGGGTGGGTATGCCCGGAACCGATGGCATGGAACTTTCTATACCGATGTAGTAGGTTCTGGAAGCACCAGCACGAATTCTCACGCCCCTACCGCGACGCACAAAACCGTAATAGGCGGCACCTTTAGCAACCGCAAGATCTAGTTCTGTAGCTCTGGAAATCTCTTCCGAGCTGCCGGAATAAGCCCTTCCAGCCGTTAGATCTCTAACCTCACCTGCTCTACCCCAGGATTCAATCACTTCAACGATTCTTCGCCTGAAGGGCTCGGCTTTCATAACTCCGCCGTTAAAAAGAATCGCCGTTGGGAAGATATCACCACCCTTGATCTGGCGTCTAACGAAATATGCCATGTGGACGGTAATAGCTGGATCATCTTCATAGGGAAGGCCCATTTCTCGAACACCTATCCTGGGCTTTTTCTTGGGAACGTCATCGAGAGAACAGAAAGGGAAAAATCCTTCAAGGATGACCTCGTTAATATCCTTAAGGTTAAGCTCAGTTCTCAATGTGCCCCCTATAAGAGAAGTTCCTCTTCCCAGGATGACCACAGGTTCGGATTGAACTTCTTTGCGAGCCAGAAGCTTTTCCTTGGCAATACGGCACTGATACCATAACATTCGGAACTGCCACTCATCGAGACGAGAAGGCAACCGCTGGCGAAGAAGATAAGCTAGAGCCAGATCCATGTTGTCCCCACCAAGAAGAAGATGTTCCCCTACGGCTATACGCTTTAGAGAAAGAGTCCCGTCGTCTTCGGAAACTTCTATAAGGCTGAAATCTGTTGTGCCTCCCCCCACATCACAAACGAGGATAAGATCCCCTACCTTTACGAGATCACGCCAGACTTCTTCATGGTCGTAAATCCAGCCGTAAAAGGCGGCTTGAGGTTCTTCAAGGAGAGTAAAGTGTTCCAGACCTGCCATTCGAGCAGCCTGGACGGTCAATTCGCGGGCTACGGCATCGAAGGAAGCCGGCACTGTTATGAGCATGTCCTGATGTTCAAGGGAAAGTTCTGGGTCGCCCTTTGCAATCTCGTAATTCCAGGCGTTACGGATGTGGATAAGAAGACGCGATAAAGCTTCCACGGGCGAGATTTTCCTTACATCTTTTGGACTTCCCCAGGGGAGAATGGGTTGAGTGCGGTCAACGCCGGAATGACAAAGCCAGGACTTGGCAGAAGATACAAGCCGGTGAGGCAGTTCTGCTCCTCGCTGTCTTGCAAATTCTCCCACAACGCATTCAGGTTCAATGCTGGGATCATCCCATGGCATACGCAAACTACCCGGAGGAACATCGTGGGGTCCCGGCATAAAAAGGAATGACGGAAGAAGTGGAAGAGGCTTTATTTCGTGAGGAGCTATAATTTGAGGGATGTGGAAGATTTGTATGTCTGGCTTCAGATCTTTAGTTATTGGAGCATATCCCACCACGCAATGGGTGGTTCCAAGATCAATTCCAACCACGTAGCGTGCTTCGGTCATCGTAGAAAACACCTCCATAAATTATGTTCTAAGCGTCGGTGGAATCTCTCTTCTGAATTTCTACTTCCGCTGGAGCAATGACCCATTCTTCTGCCTGCTTAGAACCGGTAAAGACAGGAAGATCAACTTTTACAAGCTTCCAGCCTCGATGCACCACCACACCTTCAAAGGGTGGTTCGCCAATGACTTCTCCTGTAAGCTTGATTTTGCTGGCATCAAAACCGGCTGAAATAGTTACCTGAGAGCCTTCGGGTTCCTTAAAAATGGGTTCCACAGTGAAATACTCCTGAAAAGCTTTCTTCCAGCTTTCCTGGAGATTTCTCACTGCAGCACCAACCTGAGCGTCATCATACAGGGAGAGATCCTCTTTGAGAAAGTCTATGAAGCGCCCCTGCCGCTGAAAGATGGACAGAATTTGAAAGGCGGCAGTAAGGGTTTCTTCCTTACTTTTTTTCTGTGGTTCCGGTGTAACAACTTCCTTTCTGGTAGTAACGGCAGGTGTGGCGGCAACGCTTTTCTTTGCTTCTTCGGAAGCCTTTTCTATACGGCGTCGTCCCGTAAGGAGCAGAGAAAGCCAGAGAGCAAGAGTCAGAACCGCTACAGAGCCCCAGATGATTATAGTGCCGTATTGGTCAGCAATAGCAACAAGGTCCTTGATCTGTGTTAACACCTGACCTAATTCCGGTGGGAGAGATTCCATCGATTTAACCTGAGAAGTGAGCGGTGTTAGATACTGGTTAACAACAGAAAGCCCTTTACTGAACGGGACAAAGATAGCAGCTCCCAGTAATCCATTGAAGAACGCACAGAGAAAAAAAGACTGCCACGACCAAAGGGTTTTTTGCTTCATAATGGCTTCCTCCCGTAGAGTATTTGTTGAAGGTCTTAATCGCCGCTTTGAGATGTAAGGTAGAATGCAGGAAATGACAAGGTTTTTTGGAAAAAAACAGGAAGGAGCAAAAACGACAGCCTGTTGTCCTTACTTTACTGAACGTCTTTGAAGGAAATTCCAAAGACCTTAAAGTAAAATTCGTCGGCTATCTGATCGAAGGATATATCGCTAAACTCTTGCGGGCAAACCTTCATTGCCATCCATAAAGCTATCGGTGCCGATCGAGGCGACCAGGTTGACCACTTGGGTAGCTTGTAAACTCGCCCATCCCGAACAGCCTTAATGTGTTTCCACTGGGAATTTTCCGTAATCCATTGGGGCGTGTAGCCGGCATTAGCCCAGATGAAGATTACATCAGGATTCCACTGAACAATCTTTTCTACGGAAACATCTGCGTTACGGTCCTTTATTTCTCTCCCTAAGTTAACGCCACCAATCATGTTTATGAGATCGTTCGTAACACCAACAGCGCCTGAAACCGTTGTAGGCTTGCCACCGAGGTGTATCACTCGCTGCCTTTTTTCTGGCGGAATCACATCCACTCGCTTTCTTATCAGATCAAAAATCTTTTCCATTTCGGCGATTACTTCCTCTGCTCGATCCTGCTTGCCAAACAGCTTTCCGTGAAGTCTTATCACATCATAGAGTTCCGAAAGACTATCGGGATAAACAGAGATAACTTTCAAGCCCTTTTCTTCAAGGAATTTAACTGTCTTGGGATTGTAAGCCCAGGTTATAACCAGATCGGGTTTTAGTCCCAGAACTGCTTCAACATTCACATCAGTTCCAAGTCCTATATGAGGCTTTTTGAGTTCTGGTTTCGTTTTAACAAAAGTTCTGTAAAGGTCACATTCCTCTTCTGCCCAGCGAGATACTCCAACTATCTGATCCCATATTCCAAGAGCGGGCACCAGTTCGTAGGTGATCACTACCACAGCTCGCTTAACGGGAATATCGATCGTTACGGTTCTACCGAGCTTATCAGTAAGGGTTAAGGAGGATGTTCCCCAAAGAGGACACATCAAACAGGAGAAAACCACAAAAGAAAGGCTCAGCAGTATGGCAACGACAAATCGCTTCATGGAGAACATCCCCCTTCTTTAACTTCTCACTAAAATTTTATTGACACTTCGGCAAAGTAGGATCTTCCGGGAGCTTTGTAATAGACGTAGTAATCTTCATCAAACAGGTTGTCGATAACGAAAGAAACTGTGGACCACCTGGTAATGTCGTAGGAAATTTTCAAATCCACCACCCAGTAAGGATCGTAAGACCCGTAAACTCCGCTGTGCTTGTCAGCATTGGTGTCATCGTTATACCATTTCCCCATGTATCTGCCCACGATGGACGCTCTAAAGGGAGCCTTTTCGAACTGTGCTCCTATGTTTCCCTTCCAGAGCGGGACGCCGATAAGTCGCTTTCCTTCTGTCTCCGGTTTTGCCGGGTTTTTCGTAACTTCAGAATCGGTATAGGTAAAATTACCGTAAACCTTAAGCCACTTATTCAGCCATTGTTCTGCTTCAAACTCCACGCCGCGAGATTCGGCTTTACCAACGTTTGTATACTCCTGATAAGTTGAGCTCACTGTTTTGCGGGAAATTAAATCTTCCATGTAGTTTTCAAAATAAGTAATGGAAACTTTAGCACCTTCCCAGAGCTTTTGTTCTAGTCCGATATCCCAGGAAAGAGTTGTTTCCGGCTTAAGATTGGGATTTCCTGCGTAGGTTATGCCCGATGACGAAGTCCATGTGCGGTAAAGCTCGTAGGGCGTTGGAGCTCTGAAGGCTTCACCTACGGAGCTTCTAAGAGTTGTCGATTCGAAGGGTTTATAGACCAGAGCGAATTTGGGGCTTAAGTAGGAATCAGAGCGGGAATCATATTCTTTTGGATATCCTGGCTTTGGTTGCCATGTTTTGGTGTCGATATCTAAGACATAGCCATCGTAACTTTCCCACCAGTCATATCTAAGTCCTACGTAGGCTGTAAGGTTCTTCATTATGGGTATTTCGTCTTGAGCAAAAATCGCCCAAAGCTTGGTTTTACCTTTGGAATTGTATCGAAGGTTTGTCGTAGAATCTTCATCTCGCCAGTCACTCAGGTTCTTCTCTTTAGTGTCTGAACTTCCCCACCTGAAAGACCCACCGAAGGTGAGTATTTGACCGCTCACGAAAGGTGGCATATCGCCCAGGATCTGACCAACAGGAAGGCTAAATTGTATATCCCCGTTGAAAGCCTCCTGTGGTGTTGAACTTATATATCCAGGTCCGCCCTTAGACCAGGTAGCTCCAGTTTGAGTCTGAACATACCAGTCTTTTTCAGTGTCAAGGTATGCGAGATTAATCTTTGTGGCGAGATTTTGGAGAAGTGTAGTTTCAAAACTAAGTCCATAGGTATTTTGGGTGCGTCCGCCTCCACCAGGCAAAAAAGAGTATTCCGACAAGCCAGAATAGGAATAGACGGGTTTTCCGGAAGCATCCCTCAGGTAAGTGTGAGGTTCTTCATAGTCGTATTCATAACGATTTCTCATAAAGGTGAAACCAAGTTTTGTGTCTTGCGAAAAGCTATACTGAGCTTTCACAGTAATCCCATCATCCCACCAGGTATTATCCCCCTTATCGCCGACAAGGTATGCCGTTCTACCGTAACGATCTTTGGTTTCTTTCCAGCCGGTGATCTCTGAAGGTGGAGTTTTACTTACGACGTTGAAATCGGATGGGTAACCTTCGGTGTGTTGACGACCGTAACTTACGAGAAAACTGAGGCTGTCTCCTATTTTGTCGCCATAGGAGAAGTAGAGTCTTGTTAGATCATCCATAGCATTGCCTCGATCGAAACCGGAGCCATAACCGGTTTTGAGTGTCACTTCACGCTTTTCTGGCATTTTTGTAATGAAGTTTACCACACCACCCATTGCATAGCCACCGTATAGGCTGGAAAAGGGTCCTTTAACCACTTCTACTCGCTCCAGGTCTTCAGGATAAAATCCACCGAATTTAACACCGCCGGTATATGGGTTATTCAAAGGCATACCGTCCATGAGTATCAAAGTTCTCTCGGCTCCCGGGATACCGCGCAAAGTAATGGATGACAAAGTGTCCATGAGCCCTTTACCTCTTCGCACCGTTACGCCCGATATATCATTTACGACCTGATCAATGGTTCTAACATCTCGGATTTCAATTTCTTTTTTTGTAACAACAGCGGTGGAAGCTGGGGAAGACTCAATTGTTTTTTCGGTTCGTGTAGCCGTAACAACGATTTCTTCAAGCATCTGTTCATTTTCATAAGCCATCGACGGACAGCTTACCAAACTAAGACAAAGAAAGACCGTGAAGAAACCAACCCATCTCATATCCGCCATCCTCCTTTTTGTATTTTAGTTTCACCAAAATAAAAAGGCGCCAAAGGAAGGAGACTTCTTCCCCTTCTTTTGACGCCTTCTTGGCTTCGTGTTCTGTTACGATTCGGAGGATTTTTTATAGGAAACAAAGGGATTGGTCAAGGGGGAGAAGGAAGTGGAATAAGATTGGAGAAACAATACTTCACGTATACATCACCGGATATACAATCTTGACCTTTCGTATCTTAAGAAAAGGTTTCTAGTTACCGTAGTGAATCCCCTCTTATCAAAGCTTCAAAAAGTTAAGCATATTTATGAATACTGGTCGCCATGATAATCTAATTTTCTAGCCTCAGCACTTTCATGAATCTTTAATTGATGTCAATGGAACACTACCGCTGTGTCTTTACTCGTAAACGCAAAGTAAAATTTTTCAACAACCTTCAAGTATTTTCATCACAGCCACTTTTTCGAATTACAATGTTCTGTAACCACCTTAAAAGATAGAACTTTACCAAACACAACTTTCCGATCAAACCTTACTTTCCAGTGATATAAGCAATAGGATCAACATCACTTTCCCAGAAGGCTTTTTCTCTTGCAATTCTTTTAACGATTAGCTCATCGAAATCTGCCTTGCTAAATTTATTGGCAAGTTTTAGGGAATTTCCAAAAAGACTTGCAATAGCAGCACGGCTTTTTTTTCTTTCTTCATGGGTTAATTGAGCATGCACAACAGATATATTACCATTATATACGATATCGTAACCAGCTTTTCTAGCGCGAATTCCAAAATCAACATCATCCAATTGGGACGGCGATAAACTAATATCAAATAGTCCCACCTTATCGAAAATATCTTTTCTAAACATTGTAAAACATTCTATTACATAATCCGGAATATTAGTAATAAGATCATACTGACCAAAATCGGGCTCGTCTCTGTGAGTAAATATTTCAACTGTTGCGGAGTTGCGAACACCCCGTACAATCGCGAAAGCATCCTGAATAGCACCGTTCATTTGCAAGGTTTTTGATCCAACCATTTTTATATTATTACTTAAAGTAAAGGTATTAACAAAGAGTCTCAACCAACTAGGTTTAAAATCAAGCACATCGTCTTCTATAAAAACTATGAAGTCCGCTTCGGAATGATCCCAATAAGTTAACATCCAGTTGTGCCCACCAGGACACCCAATATTAGTGGGTAAAGATTCAAAAGTAAAATCTATCCATTTAGGCAGAAAATTCCTCAAACCAGGAAGTATTTCCTTCGTTCCATCGTTACTGCAATTATCCAATAGAAAGACCTTGTAGTTCCTATAGTCTGTTTTCCCGAGACATTCAAAAGTTTTCTCTAAAAGGGGCTTACGGTTCATGGTCAATAGTAAAATATGAACCTTCGGCTCGTCTCCGTAGAGGAGATTTTTCCCTATTACCATATCCGGGTAATTTTTCAACTGCTCAAACCTTCGTCGGACAAATTGGAAAGATAAATCCCCATGCCTGATCACTCTTTCCCAACAACTTAACGCTTCTTCAGGAAATTCCAACTGTAAATAGGCATTTCCCAAAAAGTAGTCTACTAAAGGCGTCCTATATTGCTCGCCTTTAGCAACATTAACAATTGTTTTAAAGTCTTTTTTCAGGGTTAGTTCAAATAACTGTCTTTCCAAAATTCTATATTTTCCTGTTTTTGAAGTGACTGGAAATGTAGTTTTTTCTCCCAATTGTTTTTGAGATTGAGACATAAATTCACTAGAATAAACAGCAATAATTTTATCCTTTCCTGCCGCTTTCATTAAGGTCTTTTTAAGCGCAATTACATATCTCCCTACTGAATGATTTGCTCTTACCCTTCGTTTGAACTTATTTCCCATTATCCTTGCTAACCTAGGATTTCCTGCCAGAAGAATCATAGCTTCTGCCAATTCCTGCCAATTATCTTTATCAACAAGAAATCCATGTTCTCCGTCAACTACTACGTCTGTTATATCTGTGTGCCTTGCGCCAATAATTGGAAGCCCTTTAGACCCAGCTTCTAAAATGGTCATAAAAAGCTCTTCGCTACTTATATCAGAATTAGACATAGAGCATTGCACGAGAGCACGGCTATTCATCATAAATTTTGCTACAGACTTTCTGTTGCAAGCTCCGGTAAATATGACGTTGTCCCCTATTCCCAAATCTCCAGCAAGTTTCTTGCAATTTTCCAAAAAGGGACCATCTCCCACTATTATCAATCGAGCTTCTGGCACGGCTGAGATTACCTTTTGAAAGGCCTTAATTGTAGTATGCAGATCGTTCTCTTCAACGAACTTTCCTATGGCCAAAAATATAGGTGGAGCCGTTTCAGGATTTGCCATTTCATGAGTTTTCACAAGGGTTCCGTAGGGATTCAAAATAATTTTTTCTGAAGGCGCTCCAAGAGATACAAGTTTTTCCCTAACGCTCTTCGATGCCGTAACTAAATAAGAAGCCCCTTTAAATATTTCCAAATAGGATTTTTCATATTGTTTTATAATATCGTAGTTGTATATATCGCTACCATGAAAGTGAACCACGTAAGGGATAGAAGCTTCCTCGCAAGCTTTATAAACATTAGCTCCTACTACACCAAATTCCGCAAAAACCACATCAAATTGTTCTCTCCTTAGGTAATCAGCCAAAAATTTGGTGTAAATAGAGAGAACTTTGTCAGGAGGAAGTCCCTTTATGGCATCAAAAAAGCTTGGATTTAAAACGCATTTTTTATCTTGGTCAAACATGGGAAGTGTCCCACCACGAATGACTTTAATATCTGGATCCAGATAAAAAAAGTAATCCTCCGTAAGCATTTGAAAATAATCGTGATGCACATCACTGAAAAAGCATATTTTGATGGGTGTATTCAGAATTGGTGGAATTGTAACTCTGTCTATACCTTTTTCATTGTATGAAGCGTAAGCTACGGCTATCCATCCTGGTGTCAACGCATGTTCAGATTCCGGTTTAACATGTTCCTTCCGTGCTTCCTCTAAAAGCTTTAAGTAAAGGGGATAAAGTTCCTTAAAAAATTGCTGTCTGGTTTCTTCGGATAAAGGGGCTCGCTTAATCCACAATCCCATCATCTGAGCAAAAGCAGCGTGCCATCCTCCAAGAGGTTTGATTTGAAAGTCTTCAAACTTTGCTTCCAAAAGTAATTTCTTAATAGAGAAAGGAGTGTACTTGTAATAATCATTGGGAATGCCGTGATAAGACCACAAAAAAGACGTTGTAAACAGAAAAACACCTCCTGGCGTAAGCACTCGCCGTATTTCTTTGAGAATTCTTAATGGATTCTTGCAACGTTCTATTATTTCGACAGCCGTAACACAATCTACGCTTGAGTCTGCAAGAGGGATAGTATCACCATCCCAGACTAAGTTCGCCCCTTTCGATGCCTTATACTTTCCTTCCTCGAATTCTAAGCCAATGTATTCCTTAATATTGGGGTTATTTTTTAGTATAAAATCTTTATACGGCATCATACCACAACCGATGTCCAAAAGGATACCACTTAATAAAAACACATGTTGGCTTATAGCCTCTCTAATGGTCTGTAAAATCACATAACGGTCAGTTATATCAGAGATACGAGACAGGTTAATAAATTCATCAAAAGAAGTCGTTGGATTTTCACTGAGCTTCATGGTGTTCTCCTTACTTGATCAGATATGTTTCTATGTTTTTATCTAAAATTAATCACTGGGCAGAATTAATTCTTTTTAAGCAACCTTTATGCCAAATTTTTTAATATTTGTTGGATAAAAGGATCATCATGATCAACTGTACCCGAAAAAAACATTTTTTGCTCTTTACTCGCACCAAGACAAAAATCAATTCTCTATAGTTACCGATAAATAGAAAACTTTAATAAAAACCCGATTTGCTTGGTTCAACCTTCCCAAAACGCCGAAAATTGAAAATCTCTTTAGCCAAACAAATGAAATTCTGGTCATATGTGGGATCTAAGAATAATAACAACAGTCTTGATCTCGCAAGTAATCACTTTGATTTCAAAGATCTTGGAAAAAAATTGTATTAAAATTATCCTAATATTTATGTTGCAGAACTATCTATACTAAACGCCACGCATACCTCGCTGATAATATGGAATCTCATAGAAATCATGTTTTGCATGCTTCACCTAACTCTCATAGCCTAATTTTTTGTTGGTATCATAAAGTCCAGAAGAGCGGAAAAAATCTTCAATATGTGGATTCCAAAAATCTTGCCATCTCAATCTTTTCCCTAGATAAGTAGGTGTCTTTGTGTATAGAGTTCTGTCAATAGCTTCCATGAACATTTTTCTAAGACCTGGACCAAAACTTTCTAAATACACACAAAACTCTTCGTTAAGCTTTTTACTTACTACATCTTCATATTTTACAATCGGAATTTCTTTTCTCAGCTTTAATATATTTTGTGCAACTTCTCTTATATGATCTATATCTTTGAGAGCATAATATACAAGAAAGGACTCGAACTGCTTATTTAAAGGCAGCTTTTTCCAGAAATCATCAACATAATCCGAAGATCTAACCTTATGCAATTTAAAAACATATAAAGACATAAGAACATCCCTCAAGTTTCTTACGATATTGAGGGTCAAGACATCAAAGATCCTAGCTGTTCTAATAACATGTTCGTACTCGCTATGTCCTACAACAATCTCTCCTCTAAGCAGAGGAAATATTAGTTCAACTGGGAAAATTAACCTAACTGATTCCGGAGATATATGAATTTCTTCATCACTTAAGTATCTATAATCATCAACTATGTCGCGTCTAGCTATATGGATCCTTGTAGGTTTGAAACCAATAACGCTAAATATTTTTTCCAAGAAATATGTTCCAGATTTAGGAATTGTATTTATATAAAAGGAATGCTTAGGGTGGTTCTTAACAGGCTGTCCCAGATCCAAGACTTTGACTAAAAACAATGGATATTTTTTATCTTTTACTGTACCAAACCAATTGCCAAGGTCATCTCTCTTATAAGTTGACGTTACATTTCCATTTTCACCTATCATGACCAGATTATCTTTATAAAGTGCCCATTTTCTTTCGTTTTCGTGCGAATACCCGAATATGTTGCCATCAGGTAATAGTACCATATGACCAAAAATCTTATCGCAAGGTGAACCAAAAGCATAGACACTTCTACAAATACTCCAATTAATCTCAGATTGGAACATTACATTATCTCCTTCAAAACTAGTTTTTGAAAAACTAGCTTGATTATTTTATATCTTCTCTCCGTTAAAGTGGCCCGGCAGCATTTTAAAAACATTGTTAGGAATAAACTCAATCGCTCTGTCTAAAACAGTTTTCCAAAATCTATCATCAGCTTTGGCTACTCTATCGTCAATCATCACTAGATCTTGATCGCTGAACTTTGCTTCCATTTTTATATGATTTCCAACCAATTGACCTTCATCAGCCTTTGACTTTATAAACTTACGTCCCGAAACCTGTAAATGAGTTACTTTAACTCTACCATCGAAAAGAACTTCTCCACCGCATTTCCAGGTCTGGATACTATGTTCTATATCATCTACCTGAGATGGTGAGAAACGTATATCAAAGTCTGGAAGGTTTAGCCGTTTCCAGCGCTCTCTATGAAATAGATGACAACATCCCATGATACATAGACAGGGTCTTCTCACCGAGTACTGACCCACGTCAAAGGGTAGAGGCACGATAGGGGTAAATTTAATTTTATCACCATCGACTTGAGATAAATAAAGATAAGCCCACTGTGGAGTAAACAAAGGATCTGGATTAACAACCATAGGACCAACCACAACTGTATCAGGAAAAGATTCCAAATCGTGTACAAAATTTATCAACCAGTCTTCAGGAACTAAAACATGATCATCAAGAAAAGCTACATAGTCAGATTCCTGAACCTCGGGAAGATGCCATAACCAGTTCCTGGCGGCTGGAACTCCAATATTTACCGGCAAATGGACAAACGAAACAATTCTTCCACTGGCGACGTTACGAATAGTTTCTTCCAATTGTTTCGGAGAAAAGGAAGTTGATCCATTATTTAGTATGATAATGCGTGCATCGTTTATGCAGGAGTTTATAAGAGATTTAAAAGTGCTGACAAGGGAATCGAGTTTATTATAGGTGTACAGCAAAATATGGATCTTCTTATTGCTCAAAATATTTCGGCTGGGTTCAGGTTGGTCTAACTCATACAACCTGTAAAGAATCCACAGTTGATATGGATCCTCTTCGAGGGATCTTATCCAGTAGCCAATGGCTTTTTCTAAATCTCCTCGCTGCAGAGAGAGCTCAGCTTTTAAGTTGAAGGTCAGAAAGGAATCTGCTTTTTCATAGGATAACCATCTCTCAGCGGCTTCATAATCGCCGGCACGAAAACATATCCAGGCAATATAGGGCGACAGCAAAGATCGATAGGAAACACTGAAAAGTTTTTTTTCCACAGACGAAATTGTTTGCCAATCACCGTGTTCCCAAAGTATCATAACTTTCTTTAACACTAAAAGAGGATTTAACTCCTCCAACTTAAACTTGTTGTCATAAACCCAGTCAATAGATTTTTCATCTGATGTTAGTAAAGACTTATCAAAAAATCTATAGTAACTCTGTAGCTTGACCAACCAGGGGATTTGGAAAGAGGAAGTGGAATAAAGGGAATCAATTCTTAAAATCAATTTAAAAAGTTCATAATCAAAAGGATTGAACGCCAAAGTTTGCTTAGCTATGCTTAATGCTAATGATAATATCTCTTTCGCTTCCCTGGAGTCTTTACACATCTGGAGCAATTCTAAAAGAAACGGGATTACCTTGAGAGCCAGAGCACGGTTTAAAATTCCCTGTCTTCTATACAGTCGCTTCAACCAATTCATTGAATCTGATACCTGTAGCTCACCAGAAACTTTCATATTAATTTCCTCTTTCTATTAAATGATTGTGTTGACTTAAATAATCAGAAATGAATTTTATCTTTTTTATCAAATCCTCCCATAGGATTTTCATTTCCAGATGAAACATATCTCTAAAAGGCTTACCCATATGCTTAAAATAAAGTTTTACTCTATTACCTCGTTCGCTGCCACGCTGGGCTTTATTTTGCTCTTTTCCGGTAATGTTCATGTGTTTAACGACCAGATGTCCTGTATAAACGGGAAGTTTTTTCATAAGAATTGATCTAAAATTGTGATCAAGATCATCATGCTGGGAAGGGGAAAAGCGCAAATCAAAATCACCACATTCAAACAGAGTCTTTACATTGAAGATATGGCAACAACCTGAAACTTGAGCACAGGGTCTAATGTAGTCAAAATCTCCCATGTCAAGTTCTCCGTAATGCCCAACAATCTGGCAGTAGAATTCGCTTCCTGACGAATGTTTGAATTCTGGGGGTTTTTGAAGATGATTATCCACACACTGAATCACATATGGCGACACAGCATCCACTATCTTACATCCATATACTCCTGCATCAGGATACAGAGAAATAGCCGTGCCAAATCTGTATAGCCAATCCTTTGGAACAATAGCATCATCATCTAAATAAACGATCCAGTCAGAGGATTTAACTATCGGATGGTGCATAAGCCAGTTTCGAGCCGCGGGAGCACCAATATTTACAGGAGTGAATATGACTTCCATTTTATCTTTTCCCAGTCTTTCCTGCCATGCGCAAACCATTTCAAAAGATCCATCAGTGCTGCCATTAATTAGCACAATGATTTTAGAATCCCTTATATCGCTTTCTACAAGAGCGCCTATTGCCTTGTTTAATTCATTACATTTATTGTATGAGTAAAAACAAATGACAATCTTACCTGCAGGATAAATTTTTTCTTCGCGTATTCCTTTTAAGACGTCATATGTTCGCAAAATAAGATTTATATTCCAGGGTCTAACCACAATTGACTTCAGCCACATATTGATAGTTTTTTCCTGATAACCCTGAAGAAAAGCTAGCTTACCAAGATAAGCCAGTTTAGTAGCTTTTGATAAAAGTATTTCTGAGGAAAGAATTTGATGTGCTAAACTGTAATCTCCTTTAATTATCGCAATGTCTAAAAGAATACGTTTTTGAACAATATGGAGAGAATATTGCCACGGGATGAATCTTACTAATTTTTCAAACCAATCGAATGCACCATAAAATGGCGCATAAATTTTAAGATATTTCCACCAGGCAAGAGACAAGGGAGGGAAGAATGAAGAGATATACTTAACCAGATCTGGATAATCAGCTAATAGTGTTTCAAAGTCTGACACATCAAAAATCGGCTTATCCCAGTATAAAATCACTGCTTTTATAAGTTGTTTCAGGTGATTAGAAACGTTAAATTCTGAATCCTCACTACGTAAAATCTTAATCCCAATTTCTGGATCTACAGGATCTGTCTCCCAGGCTGTTAATAAAAAGTCGTTGGCTATTTTCATTATATTTCGATTTGAAGCGGCATAAGACATTAGATTGTTATATACCTCTAAGAGATATTTTCTACCTGTTGAAGATGCTAAAAGAATATTTCTAACATCAGGAGGTAAACTAGTCAGATAAGACCAAATGTGTTGAAAAAGACTATCTTGGTATAACAAATCACGAACAGAGCCTTTATTTTTTTGCGACAGGTCAGCCATAAATAACATACCTCATAGGCAATTCGTTAGCAGCAATATATAATTTCCAATCTAAACATATCTTGTCCGTGATAATAAAGTCACTTCCAGTTTTCTACTTTGCCTCATAAAAACAAGCGTTTTTAACGTGTCAAAATAAACCCTAATAATAAAAGCATGTCCCGGACTGTTCAGAATAGAATCTCTAAGTCTTAACAAATAATCGCACAGTCTGTTGTAATCCGAAAAGCCAGTCTCAGAAAATTCCTGGATTTTATCGTTTACACCAGTTTCTTCACATCTAGCACCTCTTTTATCCATTAGAAAGTCATATATAGCCTGCGTGGCAGCATAAAATCCATCCTTATTACCTTCTGATAAAAGCTTTGGAAACATAGAACTTTCTAGCAGATTCAAAACTTCTGATATTTTGTTATTCATAAACTCCTCGTGGAAAAACAGAGCATTTCTAATTCCATAATAAATGCTGTTAGGAGATTCCATAAATTCTCCGATTGAACCACCACCTTTATGATAAACAACAGACAAAGGATTATACATAACATAAAGACCTTTTAAAAGCGCTCGACGGCAAATCTCGTTATCCTCAAAATATAAAAAATAATCTTCTCTAAGAAGACCATGAACCCTTAGAAAATCCGCTCTTATTAACATGCTGGCACCACAAACTGCATCGACATTCATTAATTGCTCCCGGTTTTTGCTATCCGATTTTATGCCACGATAAGACACAGATATACCATCAAACTGAACTTTTTCTATTTCAGGATAACAATGCAATTTAGACCCAACTATCGCAACACTAAGTGATTGTTCAGCGGCAGAAATAAGATAATATAAAGCAAGGTCTCCTATTAATGTATCATTATTGAGAAGCCATACATAATCCGCACCCCAAGAAAGTGCCATCTTTATTCCTTCGTTACAGCCACCGCCAAAGCCTTTATTAGTATCAAGCTTCTTAACAAAGACTTCCCTGTTGAAGTCTATTCTCGTAGAAACATCTTCATCGGCTAGAAAGAAGGAAGATCTGAACTTATTACACAATAGCTTTATTTCTTCAGAACGATCCATTTTTGAAGCATTATCAACAATTATGACGTTAAAACGCTCATATCGCTCTTTTATAAACAAAGAAGAAAGAGCCTCTAAAGTATCATTCCAACCGTTGTAATTTACAATAATAATAGAAACTCTGGGTTCTCTTTTAATAGCGTAATTGACCTTTCCTATCCATCGACTGTTAAAAATACGAACATTAGAAATCTCGTGATCAAAACGCCCCGGAGAAGAACTTACAAAATGATAAAGAACACTCTTCGGAGTATAAACCACACGGTAGCCAGCTTCTCTAACTTTCAAGCAAAAATCCATATCTTCATAACCAGTTACAAAACTTTCATCAAATCTCCCTATTTCTTCAAAAACCTTTTTTCTAACAAGTATACAAGCTCCAGTTACAGCGTCGTAATCTCGTTCAACGTTTGCATATGGAAAGTTACAATGGCTTCCATGGTAAATATGCATCGGTGTCACCGGAAAGACTAGATTTTGAAACGTAACCCCTGCATGCTGAATTGTTCCATTGGGGTAAAGCAGTTTAGCCCCCACTACTGCAATTTTTTCGTCCTTTTCAGCTACTTCAACCAACGCTTCAAGCCATCCTGGAAGCGGTATAGTGTCATTATTTAGAAAAACTAAATAGTCTCCTTTTGCTATACTTGCTCCTCGATTGCAGGTGTAGCTAAAACCACGATTTCTTTCATTTCTAAGAGTTTTTATAAACGGATAACGCTTAGAAAGGTATTTCAAATAGTTTGCTGTGCCATCACTGGAATGATCGTCAACAATTATCAACTCCAGAAAAGATTCTGAAATGTGCTTTAGTAATGCATCTACACACTGTTTTGTTAAATCAACCTTATTAAACACTGGAATGATTATAGAACAACGTGCCCTTTTCTTTGAACTCTCAGAACCCATCCTATGACACCTCTTTTAATTTTCGTCCCTAATAAAACTAACCCTTTCAAATCATTCGATCAATATTCATGCCAATTCCATTTAACAATAACAACTCGCCTAATCTCACAAGGCCTTCAAAAACTCAAAACCCACAAACGTCATCTATCTGAACACCTTACAAAATTTTTGACACCATAATAGAACATCTTGCATATGCCGGTCTTCCCATGGCATTCTTGAAATCCAACCGTATGGTAAAAAGTGGAACAACATCTTCTATCAACCTAACCAGAGGAATTGCTTATGCCTATACCAGGAAACCTTCTCACCACGGCGATGGCTGTTATGCCCCATCGAGACCCGGACAGGGCTCTCGAACTTGCACTTTCACTGGATATACCCTTCTGGCCACAACTGCCTTTATTCAGTTACTACGAAGACATGTATGTTCAAGCTTCGGAACATTTCCCTGGAATTTTACTCGATCTGGAACATCGAACTCTGAAATTCTCATCATCCAAATTCATCGACGAACTACCCGCCGTGTTGGAACGCTTTGATGACCCTGAAATTTTCGACGTAAGCCCGACCTACTCTGTTGTATATCACAAATTCCTGGCTATGGATCTTTCAGACAGACCAGCTATAAGAGGACAAATCGAAGGACCCATCAGTTTCGGGTTTAACGTGCAGGACGAAAACGGGCGCCCTATTCTGTTTAACGACGAAGTAAGGGGATTCCTCCTGGAATTTATGGCTCGAAGAATCAATGTCCAGCTCAGACGTCTCAAAGAAAAAAATCCTAACGCATTCATGTTCGTAGATGAACCGGGACTCCAGTTTATCTTCAGCGCCATGAGCGGCTACGACGGTATTAAAGCTAAAACCGACATGGATTATTTCTTTTCTCTTATTGACCGACCCAGAGGGGTTCACCTATGCGGAAACCCAGACTGGGATTTTCTTTTGGGACTCGATCTGGACATTCTGTCTCTGGATGTTTACACCAACGGGGAAATTTTTTCTTCCTATGGATCTTCGATAGCTAGATTTCTCGACCGTGGTGGAGTTCTTTCGTGGGGTATTGTGCCAACGAACTTTGAACCATTCGAACAAGAAAACTTGGAATCTCTTACTCAGCGCTTCCTGGCTCTATTCCATCGCGTAACTAAGGCTCTGGCACCAAAGATCGACCTGGAATTTCTCGTGTCAAGAAGTCTTATTTCTCCTGCCACTTGCTGTCTTGTAAATCCAGACGGAACAATAACGGTCGAAAAAGCTTTCGCAACTGTAAAAGAACTTTCCAGGCGCCTCAGGGAACACTTCAAATTACTTTAAGTCCTTCCACAATTTCTTTTCCCGCCCGGAAGCAGGCATCAAGATAGCCCGGGTGGGAAAGAATTGCTCCTTTTTCATCAATTTCTCTGAAGCAAAGTTCGCCTCCGTAAGATACCCCGATAGCTTCAAAAAAATATCGCATGGTCAGTATGCTGCAGTCAAAGAGCTTTTTTCCTTTTGTAGCTCCCACTCCTAAAAAGAATCCTTTTCTTTTGTTAATACCAGGAGTAAAAACGCCGAGTTTCTGAGCCATAAATAGTGCCTGAGCTCTATCGATAAAGGATTTAAGCTGCCCTGGAAGGTGGTAAAAGTAATTTGGGCTCGCTACGGCTACAATATCGCTTCCTGAGAGAAGCGGATATATTGATTCCATATGATCCTTCTGAGCGCAAACGCCTTTTTCATCACAGTGCCCACAGGCAACACATCCCTTAAAAGAAAGCTTTCTGACGTAAATAGGTTCAACGACCGCTCCTGCTTCAAGAGCTCCTTTTATGAAAAAGTCCATCATAGTATCGGAATTTCCCCTGGGTCTGGGCGAACCATAGATTGCCAAAAGTTGAATCATAGCGTATACTCCTTTTTTACAGTGGTTAGTGACACCAACCTGAGATTTAAGGAACTATCACAAAAAGGGAGGATAGAGTAAATGGAATCCTGCATCTTCTGCCAAATTGTAAAGGGAACAATTCCATCAGCGAAACTCTATGAAGACGATTTCGTTTTGAGTTTTTTAGACATCAACCCTATCAATCCCGGTCATGCCTTAGTTATTCCTAAGAAACATTACCCGACAATACTGGATGTAGATGATGAGGATTTAAAGAAGACAGCAGCGGTTACTAAACTTGTAGCCAGAGCTTTAAAAGAGGCTCTATCCTGTGACGGCATCAATATCCTTCAAAACAATTTCGAAGCCGCTGGCCAGTTGATCCATCACTTCCACATTCATGTGATTCCGCGATTTGAAGGAGATGGGCTAAAGGTATGGGCAGGAAAACCTTACAAGGAAGGTGCAATGAAAGAGGTGCAGGAGAAGGTTCTTGCCGTGATAAAGAAGTAGAAAAGGAAATCAGCAATTTTCCTCTTGATAATTTTCTGAAAATGCTCTAAATGTGACTTGTGTTGATTTTCTCAGGATGTTACCTTCAGTTAGCAATTTCCTGCATGCCGGATTGTAGCTTTCAGGTTGATGTTCTTTGTGAAGATGTGAAGGTTAGAGCAAAAGTCGTCTTAGATTCCACCCTTAGAGGATACAAAGATGCTCGTTAAAGACTGGATGTCAAAAGATGTTGTGTGGATTCGTCCGGAAGCAACCATCCAGGATGCGCTCAAAATGATGAAGCACTACGGCATCAGACATCTGCCGGTTAAGGAAGGCGACGGCACCTTTGTGGGATGGATTACAGACTCTGATGTTAGAAGCGTGCTGATAGCGTCCATGATCGAGCAGCTCACGGTAGCGGATGTAATGATTCGGGAGCCTTATGTTGCGTCGCCTGATGATCACCTGGAAGATGTAGCATTTGTGATGATTACGAAGAAGATCGGGGGCTTGCCTGTTCTGGAAGGCGACCGAATTGTGGGTGTCATTACTGTAATTGACGTATTAAAAGCCTTTATGGAGATGATGGGAGGCTTTGATAGCACTGGCCGTATTGACGTGGTTTGTAGATCAGACGACGACTATGATTTAGCCAGAGTTATTGAAATTATCCAAGAATCTGGCGCGGCGATCCTAAGCGTATGCACCTTTTGGGGTGATACTGGATCTGATTCATCGTCTGGTAATCTCTATTCTTTGCACATCAAAGGGAAAAACTTTTCACAGGTTGTGGAAACACTCAAGGCACAGGGAGTTACAGTGCTCTTTTCACATCAGCCTCATCCTGTGAAACCTGCCGTTAAATATTCTTGTTCTCCCTCCTCTCGGACAGTTCGGGATGTAATTGAATAAAATCTGAAGGTTTGAACCCTTTCCTGCGGAAAACCAAGAGCAAACCGTTTTTATCGGGCTTTTTTGAAAACCAGAGGAAAAATTCTTTCTTCGTGAGAAAGGTTTTAGGCATTACTGATTTAGACTCACGAAGAGAGATTTTTCTCCACTGAAAGCCCAGGAGCTTTCCAGTGGATAATAACTTGGTCTTATGGGCTTCATTGAGAACTTTTAATTAACAGAAGAGGAGGGAACAGAATTATGGGAAAGATTCCAGAAAATTACCTTCCGCCAAGAGACCTTTGGCCTGACTTTACAACACCGGAAGCCTTTAAAAACATGCCTGAAAAGCTGAATATCTGCCAGGAATTTATCGATCGTCATGTTGCAGAGGGGCGAGCCAATAATCATGCGGTCTATTTCATGGACAAGATGATTACTTACGGGGCTCTTCAGAAAATGGTCAATCGCTTTGCCAATGCTTTAAGAAAGATGGGTGTTGAGCCTCAGGATCGAGTAGGACTTCGCGTGGTTAACTCTCCTCCAGCCATTGTTGCAATTTATGGAATTTTCAAAATAGGGGCCATTCCCGTCCCCACATCTCCTCTGTGGTCAAAAGAAGAGGTTGCATTCGTTGTCAACAACGCTGAAATGAAGGCTTTTATTGTAAATGATCCTCTAATAGGAGAAGTTGAAAAGGCTATACCTTCCTTTGAAAAACCCACAACTATTATAGTGGTGGGAGGTAATCCAGCCGATGTCGAAGCAAAAGGTTTTAAGTCCTACGAGAAAATGATTGAAAATGAATCGGATTCATGCGACCCAGAAATGGTCCACAAAGACGACATCGGTGTTATTCTTTACACATCGGGCACAACGGGACCTCCAAAGGGTTGTGTCCATTTTGTGCGGGAAATTTACATAGAATCCCACATTGTTGGAGATTACGTATGGAAACTTACCCCATCTGACGTCCTGGGTGGATCTGCACCAGTTTCGTTTGCTGCAGGTTTTGGAACCTTCGGGCTTATTCCATTTGCTAAAGGCTCAGCAATTAGCCTCCTTCCCAAATTTACACCGCAAGACATGCTAGAACTTTTTGAAAAACACGGCATCACGGTGGCAACGGGTCTTCCCACAGCTTACAGAGCTCTGATGAAATTCCCGGACTTCAAGAAATACGATCTCAGCAAGGTAAGAATGTTCACATCCGGCGGTGATGCTCTAGGAGTAGAAACCTTCAACGCATGGCTCGAACTTACAGGAAAGCCAATCTGGGAAGGTCTGGGTGGCACTGAGATGCTTCATCTCGTAACATCTAATACCATGGGGGAAAAACCAGTTCCAGGGTCTATTGGAAGGCCACTTCCCGGCTTTGAAATTAAGTTGATAACTCCAGAAGGAAATGAGGCAAAGCCTGGCGAAGTTGGTAGCTTCTGTGTAAAGGGACCCACCGGAACGGTTTACTGGAAACCCTATGCTGATGATAACCGCCTCCTTAAATCTCAGCAAAAAGGAGTAAAAGACGGTTTCAACCTCCTTGGCGATGCAGTATATGCCGACGAAAATGGTTATCTGTTCTTTGTTGCTCGCGAAGACGATATGATTAAGAGCTCTGGCTATCGAATCAGCCCTGCTGAAATCGAGGAAGTTATAGCCAAGTTTGAACCTATTGCCGATGTTGGTGTGGTTGGCGTGCCCGATCCAGAAAAAGGTCAAATTACAAAAGCTTGCATCGTTCTCAAAGAAGGTTATGAACCATCTGATGAGATGAAAGAAAAAATACTGAACTTCTGCCGTGAACATATAGCAATTTACAAACTCCCACGTATCATTGAGTTCATGGATTCTCTCCCAAGAACACCAACCGGTAAACTCCTGAGGAGAAAGCTTAAATAACCATCTATTTGCTCCCGGAGGTCTAAAAAATAACCTTCGGGAGCTTCTTAATTTCCCAGGGAGGAAGCTAAAATGTTTTGCCGATTAACAGTGGTTTGCGAAAATACCGTAGTGCGCCCAGGCTTTATTGGAGAACACGGTTTTGCAGCGCTTCTTGAAACAGACAAGAGCACTATACTTTTTGACACAGGACAGGGTTTTTCTCTCATTCACAACCTTCTTCGATTTCTAAAGGATGTCACAAAAGTAGAAAAAGTAGTTCTAAGCCACGGTCATTATGACCACACGGGAGGACTGCTTGCCTTTTTGGGTGTTCGAGGTCCATGTCCCGTGGTTGCTCATCCGGATGTCTTAAAAGAACGATTCAGACTTATGAGCCCTGCTCCAGGGATGGAAGAAAAACCTGTTTCTATAGGTATGCCATGGCATGAAGCTTATCTTGTAAGCCGTGGAGCTCGTTTTCAATGGGTAACAGAATGGAGCGAGATTACACCTGGAGTATATATTACGGGCGTTGTGCCGAGAAAAACCGAATTTGAAACAGGAGATCCTAAATTTCTCGTAAGAACTGAAAACGGCTTCGGTCCCGATCCTTTCCTTGATGACTACTCCATGATAATAGACACACCCAAAGGACTTATCGTGGTGCTGGGGTGTGCTCACGCCGGCACTATCAACATCCTGAATTACATCGCTGATAATCTCGGTAAACGTCATATCCACGCTCTCGTCGGAGGAACTCATCTCGACTTCTCATCGTCTGATCAGCTAGAAAAAACGATCGATGCGCTTCGTAGCTTCGACATCGAAACAATAGCAGTGAGCCACTGCACGGGACAAAAAGCGGCAGTTGTTATGGCCAAAGAATTCGGGCAGAAATTTCAGTTTGCACCAGTAGGATTTCAGATCATAGTATAGAAGATTCAACAAGTAGATTCGGGAGGTTCTCCAATGGGAAGATTCCTATCTTCGATAGGGATATTTTTCTTTGTCGCTTTAACGGCAAGAGTTGGAATTTCCGAACAGGTTATATCTATAGGATCTATTAATCCTCTAACCGGAAAGCTTGCTCAACACGGGATTGAAGTAGATCAGGGCATTCAGATCGCTGTAGATGAGGCTAATTCTGAAGCGAAAGAGATTCGGTTTAAGCTTATTCGTAGAGATGACAAAAGCCTTCCCGAAGATGCAATGAACCAGGCAGAACAATTGATTATTCACGACAAAGTAATGGCTCTGGTGGGAGGTTATGTGGATACTCTCGTGGGGCCTATTGCTACTGTGGCGGAAAAGCATAGAGTTCCCTATGTTGCATCGGCAAGCCTTGAAAGCAGACTAACAACCAAAATTAACCCCTTTTTTTTCAGAATTTCCCATATAGACGGTGTGGCAAAACCTATAGTAGGCTTTATCAAAGACATAGCAAAACCTCGCAGGATAGCTCTCGCTTATGCTTCCACACCGGGAGCAATGGAACTTGCGGATAAAATCCGCCAGGAACTCTCAGGAACTGGCATTTCTCTGGTGCTAGAAGAAAAGCTAAAGTCAGGAACTCCTGATTTTTCACCTTTTTTGCTTAAATGCCGTTCTCAACGAGTAGATTTCATAATTTCTGCTCTTTTCCTCCCGGATCATCTTATACTTGTAAGGCAGATGAAGGAACTTAAGGTTTCCACCAAAGGATACCTCGGTCCTTGGGGAATAGCTTATCCAGGCTTTGTAAAAGAAATGGGTGAACGGGCTGAAGGACTGTTCGGAATGCTTGCCTGGGCTTCCGGGATTTCCTATCCTGAAACTGAAGAAACGTCGAAAAGGTTCATTCAAGCTTATAAAGACCGTTTTGGAACCGATCCTACAAGCACAGCTATGCATGGGTATGTTTCCGCAAAGGTCGCAATCGATGCGACGCAAAGACTCGTAAAAGCTAACCAACCTGTTAACCCTCAGAATCTAGCCGAAGCTATTAGAAAAACTGATATGATGTCGCCTATTGGTAGAATTTCATTTGATGATCACGGCAATCCAAAACATTATATCCAAATGGTTGTTCAAATCCAGAAAGGATCTTTTGTGGTAGTGTATCCCGCTGAACGATCCACCGGGAAAGTCATTATGCAGTGAGGGAGCAAAGCTAAAGGGGAAAGGGGAATTCAGCAGCAAGATGTTTTTTGTGGGTCAGATTCTTATTCAAGCGCTTAGTTTAGGAAGTCTTTATACACTCCTTGCAATTGGATTTTCTCTAGTCTTTGGAGCAACCAGAGTTTTAAACCTTGCACATGGAAGCTTTGTTATTTTTTCAGGCTACGTCGCTTACATTCTAGGTAAATATTATAATGTAGGGTTCATTTTAGCTTCCTGGTTGAGCATACTAGCACCCCTTATTTTCCTGCCGGTTATTGTTTTTATAAGTTCCAGAAGCCCACACCCTAGAGAAACCATTTCGCTCATCCTCACCTTTGGACTCTCCCTTGTGCTTCAAAGCTGCTACATGGCCGCCTTTTCGGCAGACTATCGCATACTTTACGAAACTCCATCCTTTTACGAAATTCCAGCACTTAGGGTCATAATTAGTTCAAATCAACTCATCCTTATCTCGATCTCCCTAAGTGCAATCGCCCTCCTATTCCTGCTTTTCAGAAAAACAATGATAGGAAAAGCCCTCAGAGCCACAATTCAAAATAACGAAGCAGCACTTCTCGTTGGAATTCCCATAAGACAAATGAGAATCCTGGCTGTAGGCTTGGGATGTCTCGCCGCTGGGCTGGCAGGTGCACTTTATGTGCGAATCAACTATATTTACCCTGCTGGCGACATGGAAGTAACCCTTATAGCACTTCTTATAACTCTTTTTGCTGGAAGGGGAAGAATTAGGAGAATCCTCATTTGCGCATGGAGCTTTGCACTAATAGAAACTATTGTGTCTTACTGGTGGGGAGCGAAATGGCGAGACCTTTTAAGCAGTCTATTTATCATAGCGGTTTTGTTGAAGCGAGGAGAAGAAATTTTCGAAAATTCTAGGGAGAAATGATGAACTTTCTCATTCAGATCCTCATCTGGATAATTATTTTGAGCCTTGGATGGATTGCTTCGATACCCGAAAGCCTTTTATCTGTGCTGACAACGGCCTTTCTTTACGGATCAATGGCAACAGCCTGGAACATTTATTCACTGAGCGGAGCCATATCACTCGGGCACGCCGCTTTTTTTGGACTAGGTGCCTATGGTTTTGCTTTTACGGTTTCCAAATTTACAATCTCTCCGTGGATAGCTTTCATTACAGGTGCCCTGTGTGCCATAGCTTACTCTTTTCTATGGATGATCACTATCAATCGCTTAAGACATGGTAGCTTCGTGCTCGCCACTTTGGTTTCCGTAGAAATTCCTAGAGTTATTGTAGAAAACAAGGACACCATCATTCATGGCTCGTTAGCTATTATTAACCTGGGTACTTTGAATTTACCGTCTTTATTCCCATCAGGCCTTCGGGGATGGTATGTAGTTATGGGAATCCTTGCTGTCACTCTTTTAGTAATCCATCGCCAGATGCTTTTTTCAAAGTGGGGATGGGGGTTAAGAGCTATTCGAGATGATGAACAGACAGCTCTTGCTGTGGGAATTCCGGTAGAACTATTGAGATGTTTTACGCTGCTCGTGAGTAGTTCTTTCACGGGGTTGTGTGGTGCCTTCTATGCCGCTCTAATAGGTTTTGTGGAACCATCTCTCGTTTTCAGCCTTCATTTTTCGGCTATGCCCCTTGTCCTGAGCCTTTTCGGCGGAAGAGAACATCTTTATGGACCGCTTGTTGGTGGATTGGTTCTATATAGTTTAGACCAACTCTTAATGGTCCCGATTTTTCCCGAAGCTCACAGAGCTCTCTACGGAATTGCTATCTTCGTGACCATCTGGTTTTTTCCAAAGGGAATTTTAGAATGGACAAAAAAGCTGTAAAATCACCCTATCTGTTTCTGGAGAGTGTAACGGTTGAAAGAAATAACCGTGAAGTGCTTAGGGGAATCTCTTTTTCTCTGGAACGTCAGGAGATAGTAAGCATTATCGGTCCAAATGGAGCTGGGAAGAGCACAGTCTTTGACGTTATCACGGGATTTGTTAAGCCACTCTCGGGTCGTATAATCTTCAGGGGAATCGATATTACTGGTTGGAATCCTTACAGAATATGTCGGATGGGCATTGCCAGAACGTTTCAAATATCCCGCCCCTTTGGCTCAATGACGGCCTTAGAAAACGTTGTAGTAGCCATAATGTTTGGTAATCTAAGGGCTAAGAACATGACATCTCAAGTTATTCACGATAAGGCCAGAGAATTTTTAGAGCTTGTTGGATTAGGACATAAAAGCAATACGCTCTCGCGTTGCCTCACTCTTTCGGAACAGAGGCGGCTTGAGGTGGCGAGAGCGATAGCTACTGATCCGGAACTTCTTTTGCTGGACGAATTTGCAGCAGGGTTGAGCCCCAAAGCCATAGACGACGCACTTAGGGTGATTGAGAAACTCAGGGAAGAGGGACTTACGCTGCTCATCATAGACCATTTTTTGAACGTAACGGCTCGTATATCTGACAGAATCATAGCTTTAGATGGAGGAGAAGTTATTGCATCGGGAAGACCTTCCGAAGTTTTAACGAGCAAAGCTGTAGCTACAGCATATCTGGGTGGAACTCTAACAATAGAATAGGCAAAGGAACAATAGGATGGCAAAGGTTGAAGTAAGAAAACTAAGCGTTTGTTATGCCAGAAGACCTATTGTCCATGAGGTATCTTTTCGCGCAAACGAAGGGCAGATTACGGCTCTTGTGGGACCTAACGGGGCTGGAAAGACTACCATACTCAAAGCAATAGCCGGCATCATTCGTCCAGTTAAGGGCGAGATTTTTATCAACGGTGTTCCGACTTCAGGGCTGACAGTCGAAGATCTTGTAAAGCTAGGTGTAGTTTATGTGCCAGAGGGAATGAGTGTTTTCCCGGAAATGTCGGTTGAAGAAAATCTGGAAGTTGGAGGATACTTAAGGAGAGAACACCTCAAAGAGAAAATTGAGATGGTTTTTCGCATTCTGCCAGAGCTTGAGAAAAAGAGGAAAGTTCCAGCGGCAATGCTTAGTGGAGGAGAACAAAGAATGGTTACCATAGGAAGAGGTCTCGTTGCGGGAGCAAGTGTTCTTTTGCTGGACGATCCTTTTCTTGGCTTAAGTCCTCTTATTACTAATAGACTATGCGAAGTTTTTCAGGCACTTCGTCAGGAAGGTAAAACTCTTCTGATAGCCGGTCAACACGTAAGGCGTCTATTAAAAGCCGCTGATAAGGGATTTCTCATTGAAGATGGACATCTTTCACTGGAAGGATCTGGCGCCGAGCTTTTACAAAACCCTCATCTTATGCAGGTTCTTTTCGGGCATTTCAACAATGCCGTTCAACATTCTTTAATGGAGAATCGGGCGATTGTTAACGAAAGAGCGTGAAAGCTCTACTCGAACACAAAGATTGTTAACCATCTAAATCATATCTCTGTTGACAGAGGTTAAAAATGATGCCATCGGAAAAGGCAAGCGGAAAGGAATAGGAACAATCAGATGAAGGACGCAAAAAGTGAGGGGATGCCATGGAATTGATGGAAGCCATTAAGACCAGAAGAAGCATCAGGAACTTCGAACCAAAGGATGTCACAGACGAGCAAATTAACCAGATTCTGGAAGCCGTTCAGTGGGCTCAGTCGTGGGCAAATACTCAGTGCTGGGAAGTTATTGTGGTGCGAAATCCCGAAATGAAGGTAAAACTCCAGGAAACTCTTGCAAAAGGAAATCCCGCCACAAAAGCCATGGTAGAAGCTCCTGTGGTATTCGTTCTTTGTGGTAAGCTTCAGGCAGCCGGATACTACAAAGGACAGGTTACGACCAAATTTGGTGATTGGTTCATGTTCGACCTCGGGATTGCAGCTCAAAATCTGTGCCTCAGAGCCCATGACCTTGGTTTAGGAGGCGTTATAGTGGGGCTTTTTGACCACAACAAAGCCAATGAAATTTTAGGTGTTCCTGATGGATACGAAGTAGTAGCAATGATCCCGGTAGGTTACCCGGCGAAGGTGCCATCGGCTCCCAAGAGAAAGGAAATTTCTGAGTTTACTCACTACGAAAAGTTCTAAATCAGAGTAAAAAACAGGGGCGAAAAGTAACTTCGCCCCTGTAATTTTATAGCTTTAGAGTGATCTCTCTACTTCTTCTCTGGTTTTCCACCCATATAGTGGCGAGCAATAATCATTCGCTGGATTTCGCTTGTTCCTTCATAAATCGTCGTAACTCGCACATCGCGATAGAATCGCTCAATGGGGAAATCCTTGGTATAGCCGTATCCACCCAAGATTTGCATAGCATCGTAACAGGCTTTGTTGGCAGCTTCGGTAGCGAAAAGCTTTGCCATGGAAGCCTCTTTCATAAAGGGACGCTTTTGATCTTTAAGGTAAGCAGCCTGGAGCAAGAGAAGTCGAGCGGCTTCAAGTCTTGTGTAATTATCAGCAATCATCCACTGAATGGCTTGATGTTGGATAATGGGCACATCGAACTGGATACGTTCTTTCGCATACTGAGTAGCAAAATCCATAGCAGCTAAACCTATTCCCAGAGCCATGGAGCCTATACCTATACGTCCTCCACCAAGCTCGGTAACAGCTATTCGGAAGCCCTGATTCAATCCCCCAAGCAGATTCTCTTTCGGCACTCGACAATCTTCCAGAATGAGTTCATTAGTGGACGATCCAACTTGCCCCATTTTTAGTTCGTCTTTGCCCACAGAAAACCCGGGGAAATCAGGCTCTACCAAAAAGGCACTAATCCCCTTCCCTTTTGGTGCAGACTTATCTGTAACCGCCCATACAACAAACAAACCCGCATATTCGGCACTGCTTATGAAGATCTTTCTGCCATTTAACACCCAGTGATCCCCATCTAATACTGCGGTGGTTCTCATAGCGGCGGGATCGGAACCTGCGTTAGGTTCAGTCAATCCAAAGCTTCCGGCATAAAAGGTGCCATCACAAAGGGGCGGAATATACTTTGTTTTCTGATCTTCTGTGCCCACAGCCTGTATCACTTCAGCAACCATGTTGGTAACCGATGTGGTTACAGCCGTAGCAGCACAGGCTTTTCCAAGTTCCGTCATCACTAGAGAGAAAGCCACAGCCCCGGCTCCAGTTCCACCATATTGAGGATCTACTGCAAGTCCATTAAAACCCAGTTCAGCAAGCTTTTTTAGATTCGCCCTTAAGATTTCTCGATCTTTGGTGGCATCAAGCTTTGCTGCCACAGGTTCCAGTTCTTGCTTGGCAAAGCGAGCAGCAGTTTCTTGAATGATTTTTTGCTCTTCAGTCAAATCAAAGTTCATTTTTTACCACCCCTCCCTATTTGTATTCGTAAAAGCCCTTTCCGGTCTTTCTTCCAAGCCATCCAGCCTCAACATATTTGCGGAGAAGTGGACAGGGGCGATATTTCGAATCTTTGAAACCTTCGTAAAGAGTTTCCATAATAGCAAGGCAGGTGTCTAATCCGATAAGGTCTGCAAGTGCAAGAGGTCCCATAGGATGGTTCATGCCCAGTTTCATAACGGTATCGATAGACTCTCTAGTTCCAACACCCTCGTAAAGACAGTAAACTGCTTCATTGATCATAGGCATAAGAATGCGGTTAGCAATAAATCCAGGGTAATCATTAGCTTCGGCCGGGGTCTTGCCGAACTTTATAGACAAATCCCAGGTCACCTGAAAGGTCTCATCTGACGTGGTAAGAGCTCGAATGACTTCAACCAGTTTCATAACCGGGACGGGATTCATAAAGTGCATACCGATAACTTTATCAGGCCGCTTTGTTTGGGCAGCAATGCGGCCTATAGGAATTGAGGAGGTATTGGTAGCAAGAATGGCATGAGACGGGCAAATTTCATCTAAGTCTCGAAAGATTTGAAACTTTATTTCCTGGTTTTCTGTAGCCGCCTCAACCACAAAGTCAACGGAATGAAGATCCCGAAGGTTAGCGCTAAGCTTGATTCTATCGAGAGCTGCGTCCTTTTCTTCTTTGGTCATTTTACCTTTGTCAACGTTTTTGGAAAGAATCTGGCTGATACTTTGGAAACCGCGTTCAGCAAATTCCATCTTAATGTCGTTCAAAATGACGTTTAACCCGCTTACAGCGGCAACGAGAGCGATGCCATGTCCCATCTGACCAGCACCAATGACAGCGAAGAGCTTAACATCATCAGATTTCATCGTGTTCCCTCCCTCGGTTAAAAAAATCCTCTACTAACGTTTTACGACCATAGCGACAGCTTCTCCCCCTCCAAGACAAAGAGAAGCAAGTCCAAACTTTTTGTCCTGGCGGATCATTTCGTAAAGTAGGGTTACAAGCACTCTGGCTCCGCTAGCCCCGATCGGATGACCTAAAGCCACACTTCCACCATTAACGTTAACCTTATTGTGATCCAATCCAAGTTCCTTCAACACTGCTACGGTAGATCCACTAAAGGCTTCGTTGACTTCATAAAGATCCACGTCGCCAAGACCAATTCCTTCCTTTTTCAAGCACTTGGGTATAGCCCATATAGGGGCAACGAGCACATACTTCATGTCTATACCGGCGGAAGCCTGAGCGCCAATAGTAGCCATGATTTTACATCCAAGTTTTTCTGCTTTTTCTCGAGCCATCACCACAACGGCTGCAGCTCCGTCGCTTATGATAGACGCATTGCCGGCTGTGGTAACTCCTCCTTCCTTAAAAGCAGGTTTCATTTTTGCTAGCACTTCATAGGGGGTTTCTCGAGGGCACTCGTCCGTATCGAAAACTATGGGATCTCCCTTCTTCTGGGGTATTACTACCGGCACTATTTCGTCCTTGAATTTGCCGGCTTTAATGGCTTCGAGAGATCGACGGTAAGATTCAGCCGCATAGCGATCCTGATCTTCTCTGGATACGCCGTATTTTTCAGAACAAAGTTCGTTTGATATACCCATGTGGAAGTCATTAACGATATCCCACAATCCGTCGTGAATCATATGATCAATCAGCTTGGCATCACCCATACGGTAGCCAAAACGGGCTTTTTCAAGATAATATGGAGCCATGCTCATGTTTTCCATTCCGCCAGCCACCACCACATCAGCGTCCCCAACCTGTATAGCCTGAGCAGCAAGCATCACGGCTTTAAGTCCCGAACCACACACCTTATTGATGGTCAGGCATTCCACTTCCCAGGGCATGTTAGCTTTAACCGCTGCCTGTTTTGCCGGGTTCTGTCCATATCCGCATGGAAGAACCTGTCCCATAATCACTTCATTAACTTCTTCTTTGGGAATCCCAGCTCGCTTTATAGCTTCCTCAATAACAATAGCTCCAAGCTGAGTAGCTCCAATCGAAGAAAGTGTGCCGTTAAAATTCCCTATGGGCGTGCGAACTGCGCTAACAATAACAGCTTCTCTCATAACCGCCTCCCTTAGATGCTTTTAATATGAAACCCTAACCCGTAAGAATGCCTTTAACAAATCTATTTCGATTGATCAAATAAAATTCGAAAAGACTTTACGATAGATGGCTAAAAACATCCCCTCCCCGAGACTTGTTAGAAACCTGGTCTTTCCTAGTTCTACAAGTAAAAACCAATCAAATTGATATACTTAATAAAATCACAATGGAAGAGTTTCAATCAATTTGCCGGGTTCTGCCACCTCAACAAACAATCTCTTTTTGCGGCTACTGTGACCGCTAACAATAGTGATCCTGGATCGACTTACACCCAAAATTTTTGCTATGAATTCAATACAGGCTTTATTTGCAGCCCCATCCACGGGAGGGGCAGTAAGGCGAATTTTGAGACAGTTATCGTGAATCCCGGCTAATTCGTCTCGAGAAGATCTAGGTTGAATTAACACATCAAGGAAAAAACCGTTATGAGTCAATGTAATGAAGGGATATCTAACCTGGATCATTCCGTTACCCTATACCACTCTAGAAATGTTACTTTTGAATATTGCTCTTGATTTTACGCTCCATGGTGCTTTGCATTTTTTTAATCACTTCTTCTTTTTGCTCAGGGCTCAGCTTTTCAAAATCCTCAGGGGCAGGCAATGGAGGTTGAGTCGAAACTTCTTCTACCTCGGCTTGACCACCTTGGAAAGGAGATGGCAAAGGTTGCGATTGGGGCTGAATCTGCTCTCCTGGTGCTGGTTCTGCTGGAGTTGTTCCTTTTGGAGATGGATGACCAGCTCCCGCTGGAGGCTGTGGTGCGGGAGGTTGTTTAGCTGATTGTGTTGGAGTTGCAGGCGATAACGAAACTGTAGGAAGATGCACGGTAATAGGCGAAGGAGCCTTACCGGTCTTTATTAGGGGTATTACTACTTGCTGTCCATTCTGGTCAGCTATAACCTGATTTTTTTGAACAGATATAATCTTATAAGAGCCGATCTGCCCCCCTTCAGGAACCGTAACATAAGGATTTTTCTTGGCTTTTTCATCTCCCAGGATATTTGGATTTACTTTGAAAATGGCTCGTTTCTTATCCTTCGTAAGTATTACTCCATCGAGCTGAAGATCACTCGGTGAAATCTGAGTAGTAGCATTATCATGCTGTTTACTGGTAGATGGTGGAGTTCTTGTCGGCGAAAAAAGGTTATTCTCCACCACTAGATCCTGTTGGACAGCTTTGCTGGGCTGAGTCTCTTCTGCAGGTGGATTTTGTTGAGCCCAGGCTATAGCTTCACAAAAAACTATAATCAATAAAAGTGTTAGGCTAAATGTCTTATTTTTCAAAGTGTTTGCCCTTTCTTCCAAGTAAGATTACTTGCTAAGAAACCTTCGAGTGGTAAGTTCCACAGCCGTTCTTAAAGCTTCCAAAAACCGCTGTCCTTTTTCATTCCCGTCTATAACATGGTTCCGCATTCCCCTACTAATTTCTAGTTGCACACCTGTGCTCGATAAGTTTCTGTTAACAATATTCCTTGGGTTTGTGCCTCGAATACCTTTAGGACAGGTTGCAACAGCATCAAACCCGGATTCTCTTAAAATCTCGCTTATTTCTTCACACCCTACAGCATCGCGCCCACCGACAAATATGGTTTCTTCAGGGGACGCATAGCCGTGAACTGACAAAGTCCAAACTACTTGAGAAGAAATATCGAGGAATCTATCCTCGTCGAACAAATTACTCGACACATGAAGGCTCATGTTTCCCGAGGGTTTAATACCTTCAAAGGCGTAAAACCAATATTTTTCTCCCGCGATAGCTTCAGCTATGATGGATGTTCCAGGTTCTATAAATCCTCCGTGAGGGGCGATTATAAGAACAGGCAAAATACCCTTACGCCACCTAATTCTATAGTCAATATTCTCTCGCTCTTTTGGTACAATTCTCCAGATACTTCTAGTTGGTCTTTCATCTTCGCCTCCGTAAGGTTTAATGCTTCTGGCCTGAAGTATTCTTTTTTTAATAGCTTCCGAAAGTAGTTTCAGAAGAGATTGGTTTTCGTCGTCCACGGTTGTGTTGACCAGCACATGCATATCGGCTCTTAGCTCATGAGGAGGTTCGTAGGTTTCAAGAAACCGCTCAAGATGTTCAATTCTTGCATCGCTTTCACCTGTATCCGAAGAATATTCTCGACTTCTAAGCCTTTCCGCCAAGGTGGCCTTATCTGCCGTAGTTTCCACAAACACCACATGAACGGGATAGTCGAGCAACGCCCCAAGAAGCGCTTTTCTCCACTTGGACGATGAGAACGTAGCATCTATAACCACTGATCGCCCACTCTTTACAGCCTTAGAAGCATCTTCGAAAATTCTTTCGTAAACTACATCTCTAGCCTCTTTAGCGTATGCTCCCTGCCCGAAGGGAGAGCGATTTGCATCAGGAAAAATCTGGCGGCGAAGCTGATCTGACGAGATGTAAAGCATATGCCCAAGTTGAGCCACCCTTTTGCCTAGTCTGGACTTTCCGGATGCCGGAGGTCCCATAAAAACCCAAGCTGTGGGAATCCCATAAGCTACCGTATGGATTGCTCCCAGGTTCATGAATCGTCGAGCCCCGTCAAAACAGCGGCAATTTTGTTCTGCATCGCTCGGATGGCTAAGAGTTTCAAGGCAAGCTACCTTGGCCCTCACTACAGCTCGATATGCTGTGTAGAAATCGAAAAGAAACCACAACTGAAAGTCTCCACTCACCCTGACATACTCGTCGATAATTCGATAGGCATAATCGGGATAGCCAAGTCTCAGAAGATCCATGAAAAGAAAGGCGAGATCGGCGGCTACGTCACCGTATCTAAATCTATTATTGAACTCAATGCAGTCTATAATATGAACGCCTCGGTAGAAATAAATATGATCAGCTCTCAGATCGCCATGCCCATCTTTTACAAAACCCTTCCTCAGTCGCTCATCGAAAAGATTCCTGGACAGGACAGTAAACCTGTAAGTTAGATTTTTCATCCACTGGAGAAAGCTCTTCCCGCCTATTTCCTGAGCAAAGGGCTCCAGTTGTTTGAAATTTTCGTAGGTATTGAAGCGAACATATTCAATTCCGCCATACAAAGCCAGCTTATCAGGAAGGACAAACCCTGAAGAGTAGAAATCCGCCAGTCTTCTTGCTATGGACTGAATGTGGTTTGAAGTAACCTCCCCCCGTTCAATGAGCCGCCTAAAACAGGCATTATCGGGAAGTTCTCGCATTCTAACGGCGTATTCGACCGGGCTATTACATTGGCGTTCTAAGGTGAGTTTCCCCGTTTCAGGATCCCGACAGATCTCCACTACGGTGTCGTAAACATCATCAGAAAGTCTTTTATTAAGCTCCACTTCTCGATGGCAGTAGTGCTTTCTCAAATCCAGTGTCGTGTAATTAAGGAAACCAAAATCCACGGGCTTTTTTATTTTATAAACCCACCTACCGGTTAAAAACACAAGGGAGATATGGGTCTCCTTACGGTCGATTTTTTTTATTTCGTGGGGATAAAAAGAAGGATCTGAGAAAGCCTTATCAATTTCATCCAGGGTTTCCCATTGGGACTTATTCTGAGTCATACTATTCACACCGTTTTTTAGTTCTTTCTATGTAGGCATAGGCACTATGGTTATGGATGGATTCAAAGTTTTCCACATCCACGGCAAACCAAGTGATGTTTGGATTGTTCTGCATCTGGAGAGCAATATCTCTTACTACATCTTCAACGAATTTTGCATTTTCATAGGCTTTCTCCGTAACATACTTTTCATCAACTCGCTTAAGCACCGAATAGACATCGCAAGATGCGCAAGATTCAACAATAGCGATAAGATCTTCAATCCACATAAATTTCTCATATCTGACGGCAAGCCTCACCAAACCTCTTTGGTTGTGAGCCCCGTAGGCGCTAATCTCCTTTGAGCAGGGACAGACTGTTGTGATCGGAACGATAACTTCCACAATCAAATCATAACCGTTATGCTGATCAATGGATCCAATAACACGGCACCCATATTCCATTAGACCAGGGGACCTTGTTACAGGCGACAGCTTTCTGATGAAGTAAGGGAAGGCAATCTCCACATGAGCTGATTCAGCATCAAGTTTTTTTCTAATAGTATCAAGAATTTTTGAAAGATTACGAATATCAAAATTTCCATGGAATTCGTTCAGAATTTCAATAAACCTGCTCATGTGGGTGCCTTTAAACCGTCGGGGAAGGTTAACATACATGTTAATCGACCCCACAGTATTCTGGAAGCCGTTGTGCTTATCGAGCACCGTAAGCGGATACCGAACATTTTTAACACCTACTTTATCAATTGCAACGTTTCTAGTATCCGGTCGGCTTTGAACGTCTACTATGGACGGTTCAAGATAACATACTGAATTCACCTTTTTTCATTCCTTCTCCTGGTTAAATTTAAGTAACTTTTCCCCTATGCTTTCGAAAGCGGCTCTCGTATAGGCCGACACATCTTCAGGAAAAGCTCCTTTCATGTCAGCTTCAATGAGAGCATCATCATAGGGAATAAATCCCAAGAAAGAAAACTCGCTGAGCCCTTTAACGAGAAATTCCTTATCCCGTTCACTTCTTATCTTATTACCAACTATAAATATTCGTTCAAGCCCAATATCGCTTGCCAGCTCTCGAATCCTGTAAGCTGTCTCGATACTACGCTTACCTGGTTCAACCACAACTATAAAAGCTGTTACGCCTCTTGCTGTGCCTCGCCCCAGGTGCTCTATACCAGCTTCCATGTCCATGATTACAGCTTCATTGTGACGAAGGACGAGGTGATGGACTAGATTTTTCAAAAGCACGCTTTCAGGGCAAACACATCCCATACCACCTTTTTTAACTCCTCCCATAACCATAAGCCTTACGTTATCCCCGCAGGACACAGCAATCTTATCGGGTAGATCATCCACCTTCGGGTTCATCTTGAAGAAGCCACCAAACCCTCCAGGCATAGCTTCTGTGCGTTCATAGATAAGATCTTTCATCTCAGCAATTGGGCTAATAGAATCGGCGTTGGGACAACCAAGAGCATTAGCAAGATTGGCATCTGGATCGGCATCAATAGCAAGCACTGCAAATCCATTTCGACCAAGCCATTTTGCAAGAAAAGCAGCTAGAGTAGTCTTCCCTACTCCGCCTTTGCCACTTACAGCGATTTTCATCTTGCTGTGCCTCCTTCCTGGAGATTATTGAGAAAAAGATCTTGCAATACCCATCATTCGGTAAACTACCCCCCCGCTAAGATAAGCAATATCTTCTACGGACAAGTAGAGTTGAATGTTCTTATCAAAGAGGATGCTAGCCTCCGGGGGAAATTCATCATCCCCCTTCCAGAGTATAATTCTCAGAGTTATTCTAGGAAATACCCGAAAATCGAAAGCCACATCGCCAATTCCTTCAACCGGCACCCCTCCAATCATTGGCGCCACTCGTTCGTAAAGTTGGAGCTTTTCACCAAAAGTTTTCAAAAAGGGATCGCGAGCCCTTCTAAGGAAAGCGTCGTAGTAAAAATGTCCATCGGGTATGTCTCTAAAGGTGATCCACTCACCCGTTTCTTTCTCTCCGGATGCTCCAAGCAAATAATGAGCAACAAGAACTTGATCTGTAAGGGATAATTCCTTCCCCTCGATGCCCAGTTCTATACTTACATCTCCACCTTTAACCCTTAAAAGACAGGGATCCGTGAAAAAACTGAACCTTATAATTTTTTCTTCTTCATTTTCTTCAAATTCACCACCGGCTTTTTCAGCAATTTCTGAAAGATCTTGTTTCAGGATGTTTTCCTTAGCAATTCTTAAAGCCTCTCGGTAGTCATCTATTCTTGGCACTTCGCTGCCTCCTTTTGTTCATCTGACCTGCTAAAAAGTTAAATTTTTACAGCAATCGCTTAACCTGTCTTTATTAAAGGTAATACTATAAAGCAAAAGAAATTCATTGGAAAGAAACAATCAAGTCTGAACAAAAAATAGGCAGCTAATAAACGACTCAATATGTGATTCACCGGATATTGGGATAAGGGGCGGTCAGTTTGACCGATTCCCTCCCACACCCCCCGGCATGCGGGTCCGCACTGGGCGGTTCGAGAAGTGTAGGGGCGACCTCTTGTGGTTGCCCCGTAATCGGGCAGGCACAAGGCCCTGGGATTGGACAGGCACAAGGCCTGCCCCTACGGGACGGTTATCGTTATCTCCGGTTCACCACCGTCACCCTTTCAGGCTCATGTAGGGGCAACGCATGGGTCGCCCATTTAATTTGGTGCGCCCGGCACAGGCGCACTAGAAACGGACGGCGAGGACGCCGTCCCTCCCAAGACGGCCCTAAAATATTGGGATGGTCACCGTCCTCGGCGACCGATTCATTCGAATTTACACCGCTTCGCCTTGATCACGAGAGCTTTAATGTTCTCTGCAGGAGGTAAAACTTGGGAAAATGTAAGTTTTGCGGTAACGATACTAGCTATTTACGCAGTGCTCACAAGGAGTGCAAGCGACCTTATGAAGAAGGTTCGGCTCGTATTATTTAGACTGCGGCTAAGTTCGCTATAACTCAATCTGATTTACGAACACCGCAAGAGACAGCTAAAAACATCGCTTTTAATTCTTATATCAATGGCCAATCTCTGATGGAACTGTTGACAAAAGCCTAGTAGGTTGCTGTTTTCATCAACCCTTCAAGACGGCATGTTCTCAGAAGACGAAGAACATTCTCTTGCTGCCTTCAGGAACTACTTTTTTCTCTGAACCGATTTGATAATTTCGCCGGAACTAAAGTTGATAGTTGAATTGAAGAGACCCTAAAAGGTGGAAGGAATGAAAGAGATTGGTTCTTGGTTATTCATCAAATTCCTCTCTACTTTAGGATGTGTAACTTATGAGACTAATTCCTGAGCATAAGACTAAGACTTTGATTTTGGCAGATTCTTCTCTTTATCCAGAAGTATCTAAAGCGATTGGCTCTTTTATATCCTTCTTAAAAGCAAATGGAATTAGCTTTCAAACTCTTCCATTTCAATCACCTACTCCCTGGATTAGAGATTGGTTCTATACATTTTTATGTCACGACCTTAATAACAACATTGTCTTTTGTGTAAACTCTATGAAAGAAAGTTATGAAACCCGCCGTATGAGAAAGAAAATAGATCTTTTTCAGAGAGATGTTTTAGTTCCTTATCTCCGAAGCAGAGGATCTGTGGAATATAGACCTGGTATTAATCTTGATGGAGGTTCTGTATCCTATAATGATAGAATCTGCTTAATCTCTTCTAAGGCTCTCGTCCACAATAGTATATGTGGTTATGAAGGAATAAGGAACTACTTAGACAGCATTATATCAGATATCTCTCTCCATATTATGCCTTATCCAGGGGATTTCACAGGTCATATAGATGGATCTTTCCGATTTGTGGAGAATACTTTTTTATACGATTCCATCTTTGATCCGTTTATCGATCCCTCTGTGTATTCTGATGATTTTATTTCTATAGATCTGCCTGAACCTCCAAATATCAATAATGCCTTTGGAGATTACCTAGGTTTTATCCTAATGGAAGGCAAAATTCTTTTACCCTCCTTTGGTATCCCTCAAGATAATGAAATTCTTTCCTTATTTAAAGAAAGGTTCAGGGACTATACTATTATTCAGATCCCTTCAGATATCTGTATTACTTTAGCAGACTACACGGCAACACCGCATTGTATCGTCTCTCAGATATAAGAGTATAAAACACGATAAAAAAAGAACTGAACCATTTCGATGCCCATCACAATCCGGGTCAGCTTGCCCGTCAACCGAACTATCTACCTCCCATGTTTGTTTGGCGAAATCTAGCAAGTGCTTATACTGACAAATTCTGTCATCTTGGCCTTGATATTCGAGAATCTGATTTAGAAGTTTTTGAAGACATCTATAAACAATTTAGACTCTAGGTTCTAAAGAAGAAGTAATGGGAAAGATGGTCCAAATCATCTTTGAACAGGGTTGGCTTAAGTCGCTCCAACTTCTCTTTGATCGACGTTTGCTAAACTCCTCCTTTACATATACATACAAAGGAATGGAGACAGTCCATCTTTTTTCTACCAAGGAAATATCTCTTTAGGGACAGATGGAAACTCCCTCATGAGCTTTCGATAATATCTTTTTATGTCTTCACATTCTGGGTCATCGGCACATTCTCCGCAGCATGGACGCATAGCCTTAACAACCCAATTGTTCCCTTCTTTATGCAGAAGAGCATCCACAGGTTCATATTTACTAGCACCGTCAGGACTCTGAGGGTATGTCTCAACCCATGCCCAGCTATTCTTAACTTTGAGATGTCTGACCACGAAAACGACTTTTCCGACATCAAAGGTTTTAAGGGTATCCCTTAAAGCATCCAGAATGGCTTTTCTTTCCTGGCTTCCCTTGGGCGGGGTGTAAGCATCCTCCTGAGCAAAGCCAGGATTAACCGTGAGATGCAGGCATACCAGAATAAATATGGTTCCCAAAAACAATATTTTTAATTTGAACATTTTCCTATCCATTTTCCGGTCATCTTTTGGCGCATTTCCATTCCATCCGATGTCTTTGTTACAGACTCACCGACAAAGGTATCGCCCTTATATGTTACCTTTCCTTCACTTACAATTTTTTCTTCACCATCTTGACAAACCAACTTCCAGCTTACCGTATCGCCCGAAATGTTTTTTTGTTCAATCTTACAATCTTTATTTTTTTCCATTTCAGCTTCAGGAATGGAGTTATCTTTCGTGATACATTGAGTAAACTTTTGAGCTGGCATTTGCATTGGCATGTCAGGGGAACTGACCTGGACTGTTATCTCCCAAAGCCCTTCTTTTAAGTTCATTTCAGCCCCATAAACAAAGCTAGTAAAAACAAGCGAAAAAACGCCCAGAATAAATAAAAATCTTTTTCCCATTTGATATCCTCCTCTTCTGTGTTTAACACTTACCAAAGTTTTTTAACCTAAAACCAGATGACCACTTCTTGGATTTTGCTGGAGCATAAGAGCAACCGAGACAGAAAGTTAGCCAAGGGAAATGAGTTAATCAATGTAATTATGAGATTGACATTTTAATTTAGACGAATAAAAACAGCAAGCTCAAAAGAGGTTATTCAAAAATTACCCTTATTTAGGATCTTTTTGCCCCCACGTTTTGAGAACGTCGGAACAAGATCGTCAAAGTAGCGCCTCATGAGTAGGAGCATGATATGTCATTGTGATATGCCCCTAAGATAGGGAAACCGCCATGGTTATCATGGCGGTCTCTTCTGAACATCCTTAGTTCATAAGAATGTTGTTAGCAAATTCCCACTATATGTAAGGCCAAGTTGTAACGTGCTCTACCTGTCTCCCTTTTAGGACTGATATCCGGTAGAACCTATTGGTGCTCTTTGTCATCAACAAATGATTTTCCGATTGTGTTCCAGATCGTATTTTTGGTATGTTTGAAGAACCTGATAATCAATCACTCAAAGTTTTAAATAAAGTAAGACATGGAAAAAGAAAAAAAACCGCCAAAAGTAGGAGCCATAATTGTAACCTATAAGCCAGATCTCGAAGTTTTTAGAAACTGCATCGAAAGTTTAATACACCAATGTCGGAAATTATATGTAGTCGATAATACTCCAAATAGCTACTTAAAACCAAAAATCTTCAATAACCATGAAAATCTGGAAATAATTTATCTAGGAACAAATCGTGGAATAGCTTGTGCTCAGAACGTTGGAATAAAAAAAGCGTTAGAAGAAAAAATAGATTATATACTGATTTCCGATCAAGATACAGTTTATCCATCTGATTTCGTGGAAAAAATGATGGAATGTTTTAAAGAAAAAAATGTGGCCGCAGCTGGGCCATTATTTGTAAACATGCACACCGGTAAACTAGAGGGTTTTGTTATAAGAAGTAAATTCGGTTTCAAAAAAATATATCCTGCTTTCGGAAAACACGAAGTTTTTCACTTAATATCTTCTGGCACTATTATAAACGCAACATGTTTAAATGATGTAGGGTTGATGATGGAAAAGTTATTCATAGACTGGATAGATATGGAATGGTGCTGGAGAGCAATAAAAAAGGGATATAAAATCGTCGGCAACGCAGATGTGACGGTCCAACACAGATTAGGAGACAGTGCCGCCAAAGTCATGTGGAGGTTTGTGTATCAAAGATCTCCTACCCGTTCCTACTATATAACGAGAAATGCGGTTTTTCTTTCCTTTAGGAATGATAATCTGGACTTACAATTTAGATGTTCAATATTTTTGAGATCCTTTAGATATCTATTTGGCTTCCCATTATTTGTGAAACCACGACTTGAGAATCTTAAATACACTCTGAAAGGTTTTTACCACGGCGTAATCGGAAAAATGGGAAAACTCGATGAAACTCCTTAAGGTTTCTAAGAACAACCACCCGGATGGGATGATACTTGAAAAGAATCGAAAAGAGAGCTTTAGAAAGTCCCTTTTTGGATGGGATTGACTTTCGGTGAGTTTTAAATTATTAAACAACCTGTCCTGTTCTAAGTTAATCATGAACAGCGACGAGTTTTCAGTCCGGAGGGATGGCCGAGTGGTTTAAGGCGGCGGTCTTGAAAACCGTTGTCCCGTGGAAGCGGGACCGTGGGTTCGAATCCTACTCCCTCCGCCATCTTTATCGTTAAACCGCCGCCAGCAGAAAACTTTCAAGGCTTATTTTAATTACGTTGTTATCTCTTAAATATAGTTGCTGGAGATATACGAATCCTGACTTCTCTCACTCCAGGAATTTTAAGGCAAGTTTCTTCAAGTTGGCGTTTCAGATCGGTTTCATCTACTTCCAGAGGCAAAGTTGTATGCACCGTAGCTACTCCGCTTTCATAGTTAACTTCTGCGTCGGGACGAAGATGGACAATAGCAGCCTTTATATCTGCTGCCATAACCAGATTATCCATCATCATCTGTGATTCTGGCGTCGTCTTAAAAGCGTCCATAGACACAGTATGGCAAATAATATCCACAGCATCGTCCACTTTGAGCTTTTTTATTCTGATAACAAGATCGTAAAGGTGTGGATCGAATGTATCAATGCCATAAAGTCTTTGGCTCCATTTTCTCCTTTCTTCATCAATCTTCGTTAGCTGTTTAATGGCTTCATCTCGGGAAACTCCATCCCTTTCCATAACCAGTTTTATTCTCTCCTCCATGTCAGCTATGATTCTTACTTTGAGAACGTGAGGAACATTTTTCACAAAGAAGTGACCTGCAAAACCATGATAAACAACATTGTCCCTCTTAAAATGTCTAAGGATCGCCGCTTGAATATAAGCTATGTATTTCTCTCTCCCGTAAGTGATACTATCAAGCCAAGATGGAGCATCTTTGATAGCATGAATAAGTTTTACCTCAGGAACATTAAACTGTCTGGAAGCTTCAATTAGGACTTCTCTAGAAATAACCTCATACCCAAGCTTCTGCCCCACTTTCTCAGCAATTTCTTTTCCGTGACTGTAGGATCCCCGGGAAATGGTTATTATAGCCATAACAGCCCTCCTGAAAATTGTTATACCATTCGTTCTTGCCCAACATCTGGCCTACTCACTAAAAAGCTCAACTATATTTTTATGATATATTCTGTAGAGTTCCCCGTCCAGAAATTCCCATCGGCGAACAGAATTATTATCCACAATCTTCTCCGCTACTGCATATTCTCTAAGAAGTTTCATTATCCAAAACCCATTTACCTTTTGAGGACAAACATCCGCACATCGTCCACAATCTATGCAAAGCCATATACCTGGTTCTGAAGCCGCTTCCCTTATCAGCCCCCATCTGACCATTCTAAAAACTCTAAAAGGACTTAAAATCCAGGTTTTTGCCGAAACAGGACAGGCGTTTGTGCAAGAGCCACAGGCAAAACAGCGCCTTAGATTTGTTGAAAAGTCGAAATATTTCAGGAACAACCGCTCCAGTGAAGATCTCGGTGGATAAAATTCCTGAACATCCATAAACCCTTCACTGACCAGATTGGTTTTACTTTCAGCTTGATTCCATACATCAACAGGGGAAATTTTTTCCTCTCGAAACACACCTTCTATGAGCCAATACCTTGCCTTTTGTAACCTTATCTTAAGATCTCTTATGGAAAGATATAGTCGCCCGATCCTGTGAGATTTTTTCTCAGCTAGATGATATTTTAACTTCTCAATAACTTCAAAAGGCTTAACCCCCATAGGACATCCTCTTCCACATCGACCGCATCGAACACAATACCAAAGTTCCGGAAGGATGGATGCTTCATCGTCGTATCCTAACAGATGAAATCTAACAATTTTTCTTGGAGAAAGCTGCTTACTTCGCCTGTTTATTGGGCATTCGGCATCACAGCTTCCACAAGTATAACATAGGCTAAACATATTGGACTCCTTAAGCTTTTTAAACTCATGAAATACTTAAACTTAAGGATAAGGATTGAAAACATCTCCATACTTAAAGAAACCTTTCTAAAATCTATGGGGTTAGGGGATGGTTTCAATATCAGATGGCGGAGAGAGTGGGATTCGAACCCACGGTCCCGCTTTGGGCGGGACACTCGCTTAGCAGGCGAGCGCCTTCGACCTACTCGGCCATCTCTCCTAACTGCCAGGTAAGGTTGCTCTTACCACACAATCTTGAAATTCGTCAAGTTATTTGCCCAGGGCTGTTCGAAAAAGTAGAAGCGTGACGTGCTGCTTTTTGAGAACACACATGACTTCTTAATCAGTAATACACAGCACAACACGCTCCCGAATAATTAAATCCGCTTAACGTTTTCTAGGGCGCCTTGGAGCAGGCAGATCAACCTTGAAAATGAGAGCGGCGAAGGAAACCACAAGGCCTATCATGCCCATCAGGCTAAGGATTTTCGCGTTATACATGCCCCCAGGAAAGCTAATACCTAAAACACTGTCCCATCTGCCAGCTTTGGCAAAATATTCTCTTGCTACTTCGTTTTCACCTCTAGCCAGAAGTATCTCGCCCATAAGCCTATAAGCCTGGCTGGAAATTCTGTCATGATGATTTTCTCTAAGCAGCATTTTCAGATCACTTATAGCATTGTCGTATTTCCCAAGACGTGCGCTAGCAATAGCCCTGTTCAATCGAGCTTCTCTGTTTTGATTATCCAGATCAAGCGCTATTGAAAGATCATCCAGAGCTTCATAATATTTCTTAATAGCTATAAGCGCCTTGGCTCGCATAGAACGAATCTCACTTCCGTCCAGCCCATTTTCGATGCACACCGTTAAGTCCTCTACAACCTCTGGATACTTGCCCTGGTAGTATAGTATAAAGGCTCTATCTCTACGAGCCTCCAGCATATTTTTGTCCATGGCAATGGCTTCATCGTATATGGCGAGCTTTTTAAACATAAAAGATTCTACTTGTGCTTTCTCATAAAGTTCCTCGGCTTTCGATACTCCCCATCCTTGAAGTGTCTGGCAAAGGATTAACGCGAAAACCGTCAAAACACCTAAGACCATCTTTCTAATCTTCATTCGAACCGCTACCTCCCGCACACCAAAATTAACGAACACGCTTTTTTCTATACTTTTATATCGTATGGCAAGTAAAAAATAATGACCCAAATTTAAAAGTGCGAGAGATAGACAAAAAATTTATTCACTACGATCACTCCATTCTTCTATCTCGCCCTCCATCTCGAGCAAAATCTCCCTTAGCTTCTCTTCCATTTCCGGCGATGCCTTCCACATATTTCTAGCAATAGCCTCAAGTAATTTATCCAGGATATTCTGGAGCGCAAAAGGGCTTACTCTCTTCATCCACTCACGCATAGCTGGATCCAAAGCATAGGTTCTTGCAATTTCTTCATACATCCAGTCTTCCATAACTTCCGCAGTAGCATCCCACCCAAAAACAATATCAACCACGTGAGAAATGTCGCCGGCCCCCTTGAAGCCATGCCGCTTCATTCCTTCGAGCCATTTAGGATTAACAAGTCTGGATCTCAGCACATGTTTTGCTTCTTCCTGAGTAGTTCTAATCTTAATGCGCCTTGGATCAGCGCTATCTCCCATGGTAGCAAACGGCAGGAATCCTCTAACAGTCTTCACCGCTGCTATAAGTCCGCCATAATAGTTGTAATAATCAGTACAGGACATCATATCGTATTCCCGAGAATCTTCATTCTTTACCGTTGTATCAACCCGAGACAATACTTTTCGGAAGGTCTCCTGCCTGGCTTTGCCATAGACACCTCTACCATAAGCATGAGAAGAATACCTGATGTAGATATTTCCCAAATCTTCCTGAGTTTTCCACATCTTAGACTCGATAAGTTCCGCCACTCCAGCTCCATAAGTTCCGGGAGGACAACCGAACACTCTGAGCGTGGCCTCACGAAAGGCTTCATCACGATTCATGCCCCTTGCGAGATATTCTCTCATATCTTGCTCAACATGCCTCAACAGAAAGTTCGATTCCGCTGTCTCCTTAAGAGTTGCTACCATCTGAACAGCTTCATCTATTCGTTCAACAAGGTTTGGAAAGGTATCTCTGAAAAGCCCACTTATTCTTGGAACCACGTCGATTCTCGGGCGCCCCAGTTCCTCGAGAGGTATTACCTCAAGCCCTATCACATTTCCGCTTCCCTTCTGCCACACCGGTTTCACGCCCATAAGATAAAAGATTTCCGCAATATCGTCCCCTCTTGTCCTCATCGTAGAAGTAGCAAAAACCAGAATACCCACGCTTTCGGGGTAGTTTCCTTTTTCCTTAAGGCAGCGTTCCAGCAGAGCTTTTCCCAGTCTAACACCAACTTCCCAGGCTGCCGGAGTTGGGATCTTGTTAGGATCAACTGAATAAAAATTTCTTCCCGTGGGAAGTATGTCTGCCTGACCTCGAGTTGGCGCTCCCGAAGGTCCAGGAAGCACAAAGCCTCCAGAAAAAGCACTAAGACATGAATTAATCTCCTCGCGGCAGGCTCGAACATTATCAACCAAAGTCCCGGCTATGTAAGAAAGCACAGCTTCAACTTGAGAAACTCGCTTTCCAAGAACCTGAGTGGTAACCCTGGGAACAGCTTCAAGAGAAAAATCCTCAACTTGAAGCCGACGAACCAATTCAAGGGCTTTTTCATGAGCAATGCGTAAAATCTCGGCCCCGGTCTTTCCGCCAAAGCGCCCGAGACGTTTACCTCGGTTTTCTAAAACATCGTCGTAATCAAAGCCAAAAAAAGAAATAATCGATTCCCTGAGAGATGGTACATCACCGTTTGGAAGACGAGTAAGCTGAACGAGAAACTCTGCAAGTCGATCTCCTTCAGGAGGAACCCCCATCACGTGAAGCCCGTCGTTGATCATTGTATCGCTCAGTTCACCGAGATAAGCGTGAAGCTTTTCGAGGAAGCCGTCAAAATCCCTGAAGGCTTCTTCTTTTGTTATGGCGAGATCCTTTTCCAGATGGGCTTTCTCTACAGCATCCCATATCATGGGACGAAGGACTTCCTGCTTAGCTGGATCTTCCGTTGAGGCAATTTGATAGTCCGCCACGAGTTCCTGAATTTTTGCAAGATCGTCGTAAAGATCAGCGTTGGTCATAGACGGTGTTAGATGGTCAATTATGCAAGCGTAAGAACGTCGTTTCGCCTGAGTTCCTTCGCCGGGATCGTTAATTATGTATGGATAAACATTGGGAAGTTCCATTATGGCGAGATCAGGATAGCATTCTCCAGAAAGCCCAACAGACTTTCCAGGTAGCCACTCGAGAGACCCATGTTTTCCAACATGCACAACAGCGTGAGCTCCAAAGATATCCCGTATCCAGCGGTAGTGAGCCAGGTAGTGGTGCGGCGGAGAAAGATCCGGACTATGGTATATTTTCTCAATGTTTTCCAATCTGCCCCGAGGTGGCTGAATTGTAATAAAGACATTTCCGTTGATTAATCCAGAGAAATACATCTTGCCCCCATGCACAAACAGATCACCTGGAGGATTGCCCCAATCGGAACGCATCTTTTCCTTAACGGATAGGGGAAGCTCGCTGTGCCAGCGGCTTATATCCTCCGAATTACCAAAAGCTTCGGCTCTTCGTGCCATCTCCTCTATAGGAAGCCATCGCTGGTCGCATGTCATACGAGAAAGGAGTTCCTGAGCCAGTTCATCGCCATCAGAATAGGTGCGATCAATTCTGTAGCCGGATTCCTTCATTCGATCGAGAAGTTTTTTAACGCTTGCAAAGCTATCGAGTCCTGCAGCACACCCTATTCTATCGTTTCTGGGAGGATAGTTGTGAAATACTATGGCGACCCGACGTTCTTCTACAGGAGTCTTTTTAAGACGAGCCCAATTAAGAGCTAGCCTCACCAATTTATCAACCCGATCAGGTATGGGCTTGAATTTAACAATAGCTGCACCTGTGATGGGATCAATAGATTCTTCTTCTCTCGTGGCTACGGGAACCGTTATAAGAGTTCCATCAAACTCAGGCTGAGCCACAGAATAAGCAACGTCCATTATGGAAAGTCCCTGAAGAGACTCCTTCCAGAAGGAAAAAGGTGCCATGGAAGTAATTGCCTGGATGCAGGGAACATTAAGCTGAGGGAGGATGGAGCGATGGTCAGGTGACGCAAGTGTTAAGGAGAAAAGAAGAGGATTTATAAGCACATCAATGCGCGGACGGTCGCCGTCCATAAAAAACATTTCTGCTACTTCCTTGGCTCCACGATTTCCACGCTCTTTATCACGATACCGAAGGTGAAAAACGGGTATCACTACAGCACCGTGAGCCTCGGCAGATCTGATGATAGCATCGACAAACTCAAGGTTACCATTAAGCCAGTAACTTTGATAAAACCACAGTCCAACGGTAAACTCGGGAGAGAACCTGAAACACCCTCTGACAACATCAAGATAATCCTCGAGAGATGTAACACCTGGAAAATCAGGGTGATAAATGCCCTCTTCTGGCGGGCGAACAGGTGGTGAGCATGGAAGATCTGTTCCGAAAAGCCGATTGTGAAGGAATTTTAGAAGTTCTTCTATGTTAAAGGCGCCGCCATAGTTCAGGTATAAATTTACGGTATCCCAGGTGGGGTTTCCAAAGTCTGTGGAAAATTTTCTTGCAGCTTCCATGGCATCTTCGTCCATTCCTCCTACGGGTTGTAGATGAAGGTAAGGACGTTGACCATAGGATCGACCTTCGGAGAAGGCCTCGGCGAAAATAGGAAAGGCAGGGAAAGAAGCCGTCCCTCCATGAAAAGTTATTATAACTGCATCGGCATCTAAAGCGTTGCGAATGAAGGCTTCCCTTGCGGACTGGGTGAGGAGTTGTCCCTGAGTTCTGGCATAAACATCTATCTTTCCTCCGAAGGCTTTGAACCGTCTCACTCCCTCGCTCAGGGAAGGTATATCCGTGGCGGTTGCGGAAAAATAACAAAGTCTGTAAGGTCTCATGATTTGTCTCCTCTAAAACAAAAAATCCCGAATCATGCCCATGATCCGGGATTTCCCTTTTTATCCTCGGATGGTTTTATTTATCGCAGTTAGGGCTTTTCTCCCCCCGCCCTAGCTACAGCCTACTCAGGCAGGTCTTCTGGCTCTCGGATCATCCTCCGGCTGCGCCTTCCCTTCCCGATTAATAGGAAAGTGGCTTATCTTGCAACCTTCGTCCCCGATCACAGCGATGGGCTCGCCCTCGACTTTCACGAGGTTCCCTATTATGCTCCTTCATGGAGCACCTGAGTAGTTCACGGGAAATTCATATCAAAGAGGGTAAACAGTGGTCAATATTCATAAGACAAATTAATCTCAACACAGAGACACAGAGTCTGGGCACAGAAACTTTGGTTACCTAAGGAAATAAACGATAAAGGAATTTCTTGGTAGATAGTTCAACTCGAGCTTAAATTCTTCCGAAATCATCCTCCACTCTCTCTATGTCGTCCTCTCCAAGGTAATCTCCTCTCTGAATTTCAATGAAAACAACATTTCCCTCTCTCGCTTCTATTCTGTGGAAAGCAAAGGGGGGAATGTCTATTGACTCGCCTACGGAAAGAAGAATTTCCTTTCCATCAAGGGTGCAAGCAGCCCTTCCTTCAACAATATACCAGTGTTCCGATCTTCTCTTGTGTCTCTGGTAGCTAAGCCTGCATCCTTCTTTTACTTCTATTCTCTTTACTTTGTATCCTTCCCCTTCCTTGAGAACGATGTATCTACCCCAGGGTCTAAAGCCTCGCTGTCCTTTGCCCAAACTTCCGTCGGCAATCTTTTTATAAACTTCTATATATTTCTCAACCATCCTGTCTTTCGTAAATTTTTCTTCCACATGAGACCTGCAGCGAGTTCTTCTGATCTGGGGGATCCTTTTCACCGCATCCATTGCCTCATCCACATTTTCAACAATAAAGCCCGTTTCTTCGTGGATTATGATCTCCGGGATAGCTCCTCTTCTAAAGGCAACCACAGGAGTGCCTGAAGCAAGGCTTTCAATGATGCTGACCCCAAAGGGCTCTTCGAAATTTACAGGATGAAGGAGAGCGTAAGCAGAGGAAAGAAGTTTTGCTTTTTCAGGAAAACCTACGTTCCCGATATATCTTACTTTTTCTCCGTCTATGTGAGGAAGAACCCTTTTTTCAAAATACTCCTCATCCTGGATAATTCCCGCAATTATCAAGGGCATGCCGACTCTCTTTGCAATTTCTATAGCTTCTGCCGTGCCCTTTTCACGATGGATTCCTCCAAAGAAAAGCAAATACTCACCAGCTTTATCGCTGAATGTAAATTCAGAAAGGTCTATACCAAGGTAGATTGTTGCAATGTAGTCCAGTTCGGGATTTTTATCGGCTTCACTTATTGCTACGTAAAAGGTCTTCCCGTTGTATTTTTTATAGACGGGAAGGATCTTCTTTGAAGAAAATCCGTGAATAGTAGTTACAATTGGGGTGCTTATGAGGTCAGAGTAGCAAAGAGGGGGAAAATCGAAATTGTTGTGGATGATGTCAAAATTATCTGCTTTTTCCATTAGATTAGAGATGTGGAGATATTCTGCCACCTTTGGGTCTATTTCTTCATCTTCCTCGTAACCTCTTTCAATAACAGCTTCAAGTTTTGCCTTAGTAACCGAATTTTTTGTAGCAAAGAGCGTAACATCAAAGCCTCTCTCCACCAGCCCTTCTGTAAGGAGAGAAACAAACTGTTCCCATGGGCCATAGTGAAGAGGTGGTGTTCTCCGTGCGCAGGTGCTCAGAATTGCTATCTTCATTTTAGCTCCTCAGGTCCAAAATAGATTTTTTGTTCAGGTTTTAAAGAAGACAAGACACTGTTAAGTTAGAAACACCCTCTAAATCTTAAATTCTTAACAAGAAGTAAAACCTCATCATCTACCAAATCGCCCCCTGAACTGAATAAAGGATCAGGAGAATAGGGACACATCAGTGTTAGGGAGGAGCAGATGGATTCTTACTTTGCCTCTGGTAACATCCATCTCTCCCCTACCCTTCGTCCATTAACCAACTTATCTTAGAACCTGCTCATAACCGTCATCAAATGAGCCACTTCGCTAAGCGGAGCATTAAGGTTAGCTCGATGGTTTGCAAACAATCCATCAAGATCAGAATCCAAGATGATCCACGGATCTATCTTTTCCGCACGAGAAAGCTCATAAAGGATTTCGTCCATAATTTCAGTGGCGTTTATAATCGCAAGCTGTTCTTTAAAGCCTACTCTCACAACTTTGAGAATTTCAAACATCACGTGAGCCACACCTTTAGCGTAGTAAAAATAGTCGTCCACTTCAAACCAGCTCACAGAACGTCCATCCGGATGCCGATCCATAATTAGAGTTCTATTAACATTGCCCAACAGGTCGTTGTAAGAGACGATAAGAGATATCAGGTTATCGACCCGGTAGTAAAACCTGGCTTCTCCTCGCTTAAGCTTTTCCAGGAATCGTTTTAAATGCCCCACCGCCTCCCCGTAAGATGCCTCTGCTGATGGAAACCAAAACAGAGTTGGCTTATTCATAAAAAGGTTAAGACCATCCTGAAGGTCCCGATCATAGGCGTCTGCTTCACCCATTCGAGTAAGGCTGTCCTTAAGCCGAAGAGTGGTAAAGCGTATAGCCTCCAGAACCCCGAGTTGGTAGTTATTAATATTGTCAGTAAACCGACCAATTATCAAATCATTAGGTCGCCATCCAAGAAAACGTCCCTTTAGTTCATGTTCCATAAGGCGAATCATTACTTCCACGAAGGTAACACCCGGGATGGGATCAATTTCCGGTAAACCAACGTGTTCCCCTGGTTTACCTTCATGTAGCGCTGTAACAGCAGGGAGACGGGGAGAAATCTCTTTTGGTGATGGAACTCCCGGAACCGCAGGTTTTTCAGGAACAATCTCTTTCTTTTCTTCCACGCCTCTTAAGGCTTCCCCGGGAGAGGGTTTTTCCACAGCCCCGGGAACCGACGGTTCTATTTTTTGTTGAACCGGCCCTCTTTGGTTCTTTTGAGTTTTGGAGCCTGGTAGAGTATAGACCGGAGCAGGATATGAAGGACCTTTTCGAATTTCACCGATCTGCGGTTCTTTAGTCTCGGATGCTTCAGGAGTTCCAGGTTTTTGAATTTCGGCTGGCTTGGGGGCTTGAGTCTGAGCAGTCGGGGCTGTACTTAACTTACCTTTTAACGATTCCATACGGCTCTGGGCAAAAAACACTATAACCACCAAAACAACAGCTGCTACAATCCCTATAGCCACAGGCCGTCCGAACTTCTTTAAATATTTCTTTCCATCGGTTCCCTGTTCCATCTTCGACTCCTTTCACCCATTCGGATACGGTTATCAGCTAGCTTACAAAACCATAATATGTAGCACAGGAATTGGGTGATTCCCATGCGGACACACTATAAACCCAGAAATTGTATCCTTCAAAACGTTTCGACAGTCTTTGAAAAATGTAGCGCGCAATATTTTCAGAGGAGGGGTTTCTTTCTTTAAAAGCCGGTAGCTCGTTAAGAAAAGCGTGATCCAGTTCTCCAACAATTTCTTTCGTAGCATCTTTAAGTTCGGCAAAATCAAGAAGTATTTCACTCTCGTTAAGCCTATGTCCTCGAACCACTACTTCAACCTTCCAGTTGTGACCATGAAGGTGTTCGCACTTTCCCCTAAAGTTCCTTAATAGATGAGCTGCCGCGAAATCGCAAATGATCTTTACTTCAAAAAGTTCTTTTTTTTCCATATATGTTCGCTCCTTCCCGATAGAATTACTGGTTTGACAAAAGCTCCTCCCATGATTGCATCTTGTCTAATCAAAATAAGTCATATCTGTCAATGAAACAGGTAGGATGTTCCAAAACTTCCCTTATGGGGTGGCAAGAGGTGACATATCCATATAAAACGCAAGGATGAAATTTAACCTAGAAGACCTTCTTGGACAGATAAAAAACAACTACTAAATATGTGATTCGCATGAGTGTAGGGGCGACGCATGCGTCGCCCCTACTTGTGAGCCTACTGCCAGGAAAACACTATCGAATGCCCCCATGGAACATGGTATGGAATCTAACCCACAATGGTAACCATGATTCTATAGACTCATTAATTTCATCCATCACCCGGTTCTCTTTCGCTATTGACATAAAGCCAACAATCGCTAGGCTAAAGATGTATCCAGTCTATTGTAATAATCTTGAAGGAGGGGAATGTTCCATGAACGACGACCTTGAGAAAAAACTTCAGGAGGAATATGAAAAATCTCGCCAACTTGCTCTCCGTCAGTTCAGAAAGGATGTATCAGCATTCAAGGAGCGGCGACGCATTGAGTTAGAAGATCTTCTAAGGATAGAATTAGAAAAACCGGAAGACATCAGGGACGAAGAAAAAATCCGCTGGCTCCAGGAAGAACTTAAAAATACCCCCTAGTTTTTCCTTGATTAACGCTTACGCTTTTATTTGAGAGGATAAGTAATGGCTAAAAAATGCGTATTTTTGTGTATCCTTTTTCTATCAATTTTCTTATGGCAACATCTTTCATTCGGCGAACTATCGCCCCTAGTTGACCAGCTTTTGCCTTCTAAATCTTCCGATGACAAATTCGTGCGATTAAAGAATGGTCTTACTGTGCTCATCAGGTCAGACGATTCAACCCCCGTAGTCTCAACCTATATTTTGGTAAAGGCGGGGTCTATCTATGAACCAACACTCTCCGGCCTTTCTCATTATCTGGAACACGTGGTCTCCGGTGGATCTACCAAATTTCTAAAAGAAAGCGACATACGCCGGAAAATAGAACAGATGGGGGGCGCAGCTAATGCCTTCACGTCTCACAACCGGACAGTGTATTACATAAACACCACCAGAGAACATTACCGTGAAGCCATAGAACTTCTATTGAGTTTCGTCCACGACTGTGCCTTCGATCCAACCGAGGTTGAACGTGAAAAGGGCGTAATAATGGAAGAAGCTCGCATGCAAGAAAACGATCCAGGGAAGCAGCTCTGGAACCTTTTCTTCGAAACGGCCTATCAAAAACACCCTGTGCGCTATCCGGTGATTGGACGTATGGACGTTTTTGCTCGGCAAACTCGAGAAGATTTAATCCGATACTACGAAAACCGATACATTCCTGCCAACATTGTGGTTTGCGTGGTGGGGCCTGTCCGGCCTGAGGATGTAATTTCTCTCATTGCTGAAAAGACTTCCGACTGGGACTACACTCCCCCCGAAGAAACTGTTCTACCAGAAGAACCGCTCCCGGTGGCCAAAAAGCAAGCAGAAAAGGAACTTCCTTTTGTGGACCAGGAACGGATAATGGTTGGTTTCCCTTCCGTTAATTTATCTCACCCCGATGTTTACGCTCTTGATGTTCTTGCAACCATAGCAGGAGAAGGTAACTCCAGCCTTCTCGTTAAAGAATTAAAGGAAGAAAAAAGACTTGTTTCAAGCATTTCGGCTTTTAACTGGACTCCATCTTATGTGCGAGGACAATGGATAGTCTCTCTAACGCCTGTTCCTGGAAAAAGAGCAGAAGCAATGGAAGCACTGGAACAGGCTCTCCATGCTATTGCCGACCAGGGGGTTTCGACGGAAGATCTGGAAATGGCAAAAAGAAAAACAATCAGCCAGCACATTTTCGAAAGAACAACATCCTCGGGTCAGGCTTTATCTCTTCTTTCCGGCTTTAATGAAACCGGGGATCCCTACTTTGACGAAGCTTATGTTGAGAAAATCAAAGCTGTTACAGTTGAAGAAGTTCAACAGGTTGCAAAAAGGTACCTTCGCTGGGATCTGGCAACTATTGCAGCGGTAAAACCTCCATCTGGTTCTACAAGCAACAATAACATTCGGAAATCTACAGGGGCTTCTCCTCAAAATTCCAATGAACCGTTGATAAAAACGCTTTCTAACGGCCTAAGGGTGATACTAAAACCTGACCACAAACTCCCCATAGTGGCTATAGAACTTCATGGGCTGGGAGGACAACTACTTGATCCTTCTGATAAATCCGGTCTTTCTCACATAACCGCATCGCTTCTCACAGCCGGAACAGAAAATTATTCAAGAAGCGACATATTTCGGATAATCGAATCCAACGGTGGAAAAGTAAGCGCCGGAGCCGGGCGAAACAGCTATTCTGTTTCTATGAAAGTGTTGGCTGATAACCTTCCCCAGGCGATCGATATACTTTCCGAAATGGTTTCTAAGGCAACTTTTCCCGAGTCGGAACTGGAGAAAAAGCGTCAGGAAACTCTTTTGGCTATCGATAGAGCGAAGGAAAACTGGCAGCAAGAGCTTTCCATTATCTTTCACGAGCACTTTTTCAAGGAGCATCCTTACCGATTCTACCATCTTGGGAGCAGGGAGTCTGTCTCTAAATTAACCAAAGCCGATGTGGTTGAATGTTACCATCGCATGGTTGTGCCTGCAAGAAGTGTGCTGGCAATATTTGGTGACTTTGATAAAGAAGAAGTTCTAAAGCTTCTGGAAGAGAAGGTTGGTTCCTGGAAGCGGAAAGCTCCACCATTTCCTTATCCGCCAAAGACCGAGTTTTCTCCTCAGACAAAAGATTCATCCATTGTAGTAAAAACTTCTAAAACGGCTCTGGGGATCATGGTTGGAACATCCGGCATTGAGATGAATGATCCCAGAAGGGCAATTCTGGATGTCATAGATGCCAATATATCCGGCATTGGTTATCCGAGTGGAAGACTGCAGGAAGCGCTCCGTGGAGGCAACCAGGATTTGGTCTATGTTGTCCACGCCATTCCTTTTTACGGGATAAAGGGGGGATATTTCACTGTGATAGCTCAAACCGCTCTTGAACATCGAGAACGTGTAAAGGCTATCATCTTTCAGGAACTTCAAAAAACAGCAACAAATTTAATGACCCCACAGGATATTGCTACTGCTAAAAATATCATTCTAACCATGGAAGCGCTTTCTCTTGAAGATATCAGCGATCAGGCAAGAGACGCTGCCTTGAACGAAGCTTTAGGTCTGGGATGGAATTTCCGAAAGAAATTGCACGAAAAGCTTGAGCAGGTTACTCCTGAAGACGTCATGAAGCTAGCAAAAGATCTTTTCGAAAAGACTCTAACGGTAGAGACTATTCCTCAAGGCAAGGCAGAAGCTAAAGAATAAAAAAGCTTACCGTTTATATCATGAATCAAGAGCCTATGGCGCTCTTTAAGGCTGGATATGACGTGGCTCGCTTCTTCAACCGAAACCCCCAGGCTATCGGCTAGATCTTCTAGAGAACAGGGACGACGTGCAAGGAGATTAATAATCTGGGCTTCAAGCTTCTGGAAAGAAATTGTTTTTTTGTGAGTTGATCCTTTTTTTGAGTAATCTCCCACTATGGAAGAAGGAATACCTTTCAAATAGTCGGCACACAGCTTTAATTCTTCAGGAGAAAGCCCTTGCAAATTTGAAATAGTTCCCGGGCGAGCCAGAGTGGTTAAATCGACCATGTCCGGTTTTATATGGCAAATTATGTTGGCTATTTGTTCAAGATGTTCGGGGGCATCGTTTATCCCTTTGATAAGAAGAACCTCCAGACGATAATGTCCATGGTATTCTTTTCTAAAAGCGATAAGTCCCTCGACCAACTCTTCCCAGGTTAGAGAAGGATGAGGTCGGTTAATCTTTCTGAAAAGAGCCTCATTGGGAGCGTCAAGCGATGGAGATACGATATCAGCCTTAAGAAGAGAGGTTCTTACTGAAGGATCCGAAAAGAGCGATCCATTTGTCAGAACAGCCACGGGATAGTGAGGAAATTCGCGCTTTATAAGATCGATAAGATTACCGATTGGCTCGTAAAGGGTCGGCTCGCCCGAGCCGGAAAAGGTAATCACATCAAATTGTGGCTGGAATTCCCTGATGAAAGTTTTGAGTATGGAAAGGACTTCGGCTGGAGATGGCTCAGAGAATCGATCCAGAGTTAAACACTCTGTTGGACCGCATTCGCAGTAGATGCAATCAAAAGAACACATTTTGCATGGAAGCAGATCAATCCCTAGGGAACGTCCCAATCTTCGAGAAGGCACGGGTCCAAAAATGATGGACCTGGAAGGAGCCAGGGAATTATTTCTCATCGCATTTAAATTTCAACACGTGGTGGATCTTATTCTTATACACGTCACAATCACTACAATCGAGACCTTTCTGGCGGCAAATCTGGGGTTTAAGCTCCCAACAAGGTATAGAAAAATTCAGCATGGCAGGACATTTTTTTCTGGTTTCTTCGTCGCAATTTCTTATTTGCCAGCAAGGCACCATGGACAGGAGTTTTTTTATGCCGGCTATATTTAGACCATCATCCGATATAAGTTTTCTAAGGCAACGAAGCCACTGCAAGTCGGCGTTGGAGAAAAATCGCTTTCCTCCTCTACGAGGCGGTTTAATCAAGCCTTCTTGTTCATAGACTCTAATTGTTCTAGGATGAACACCTATGAGTTCTGCCACAACTCCTATCGGATAAATGGGCTTATTGGGATCTATATCTGATTTAGAATGAACCATAATACCTCCTTGGTACAACATTCACAAAATTAGGCTGAACATTGTCCTTACATTTCACCTAATCATATGATTGTCTATTTTTGTTGTCAACTTACAAAGGAGGGTGTTCTAAAAAACCACCTCACGGACATCTATTATGGAGATATCTGGCTTGATCGGGGTAGTGTTTCATTATTACTTGACTAAACACTATGAAATAACCGAAATCGTTTAACAAAATACAATAGCCATGCTATGAATATTTTTACCTACGTATCGATCATATAATCAAAAATTAACCCGGGAGGTCATCTCAATGGTTGCCGCACAGCCAGCACCGGAAGTCCTTAATAGGCACCTTCTTGTAACAATAAGCAATGAACCGAGTTGTTTTTATGGGGTTCGCTTCGTTGTGTCTTTTTTCTCCGTCAAAAAAAACATTAATGTAACTCTTTTCTACGTGGGGTCTTCTTCTAAAGAACCCAATGATGTTAACCGCCGGGAAGCTACGGAAGCTCAGAAGATGGCATTAGATTTACTTACAATGTCAGGCTTCCCAGAGAAAAACATTACAATGAAAATAGCAGAAAAACGTTTCGGTATAGTCCAGGACATAGTCAGAGAAGGACACGAAGGACTTTACGATGCGGTTGTCCTTGGACGTCGAGGTTACCTGGCCTTCGAAGGACTACTTGGAACAAGCACAAGCCGTGAAATACTTGAAGCCAGAATAGATTTCCCCGTATGGGTATGTAAAAGCATTACTTTACCACACCGCCATATCATTGTGGCTACAGATGGATCAGAAGCAAGCCTAAGAATAGCAGATCACGTAGGATTCATGATTAAAGACGAAGATCACACAGTCACGGTATGCCATGTTGGTAGCCCATCGGAACAAAGTGAAAGAATCATAGAAGAAGCAGTTGAAGCTATACTGGCAAACGGGGTAGAAAAGGAACGTATCACCACAGAAATTATCCAGGGAAAAAAGCCCGCAGAAGCTCTTCTTCAAAAGATGAAAGAGTCCAACGCTATTGCTATGGCTATCGGTAGAAGCAAGGCAAAGGAAGGAACTCTTAGGGGATGGTTAATGGGATCTTGCAGTTCTAAGATTCTCTCTGACTTTGAAGCGGGAGCACTCTGGATCAGCAAATAAAATCAAAAGAGATGTCATCTTTCAAACTTTTCAAACCGAAAAGATCAAGGTTTTTCTATGTCCTTATCGGTTGGACTTTATCGGTTCTGGTGATAGTAGCTGGAGTTTTTTTCTACTTCGCATGGCAGGTGGAAAAGCGCTTTTCGGGTCAAAAATGGAGTATTCCTTCGTATGTTTTTTCGGACACAGTGATTCTCTTCCCGGGTCAACCTTTAAGTTTAGAAACCTTTTCCCGTATGTTAACCCGACGTTTCTATCGAAAAAGTCTAGCTCAACCATCAAGACCAGGCGAATATTGGATTGATGCATCTCGAGGGGAATGTATAGCATGGTTTCGTTCATTTAACTTCCCGGGCAAAAACATACAGGAGCGGCGACTCATCTTTAAGATAAAAAACAACATTCTCACAGAAATATCCTCCAACGAAGAAAAACTTCCCTACTGGGAACTCGAACCGGTCGAACTCGCAAGGCTCTTTGGACGTGACAAAGAACAACGTATCCTTGTGAACATCCGTAGTGTCTCCCCTTTCCTAAAAGACGCTGTGGTTGCCATAGAAGATAAGCGGTTTTACGATCACCCTGGCATTGACTTTATCGGCATTGCAAGAGCTCTATGGACGGATCTTCGAGCTAAAAAAATCGTTCAGGGAGGATCTACAATCACTCAACAACTTGTAAAGAACTATTTTCTGGAACCGGAAAGAACTCTTAAGCGTAAAATTCTTGAAGCAATCATCTCCATCGTCATCGAATTGCGCTACAGCAAGGATGAAATTTTAGAAATGTATCTAAACGAAGTTTACATGGGACAAAGGGGTTCTGTGGAAATTAGAGGGATTGGGGAAGCGGCGAGAGTTTATTTCGGTAGAAATGTCGAAGACTTGTCTCTTACAGAAGCGGCCACTCTCGCGGGCATGATCAAGGCACCCAATTTCTACAACCCAACTCTTCATCCAGATAGAGCTAAAACTCGCCGGGATATCGTATTGGAAGCCATGGCTGAACAAGGGAAAATAGATCAGGAAACGTTAAAGATAGCTAAAAGTCAGCCACTTGAAACTTTCAAAGGATTTAACATCCCACTTAAACAAGCTCCCTACTTTGTTGATCTTGTATTTGAACAATTGAAGCAACTATATGATCCTAAAAGCCTTGAAAGTGATGGATTAGCGATCTACACAAGTCTAATTCCAGAAATAGAGGAAGAAGCCGAACAAGCTTTAAGAGCCGAACTTCAAAAGCTCGAAACATCTCTCTCTGCCCTTAAGGAATCTGATGCCGAAAATATACTCCAGGGCGTTATTATAGCCGTTCAGCCAAAAACCGGTATGGTAAGAGCTCTGGTTGGAGGGAGAGACTATTCGACAAGCATGTTTAATCGGGCAACTAAAGCAATGAGACAGGTAGGTTCTGCCATCAAGCCTTTCATTTATTTGGAAGCTATTCAAAAGGGCTGGACACCGGCAAGCTGGCTTGATGACGAACCACTTACAATACCTATAGCTGGAACACCCTGGACACCAGAAAATTACTATCGTAGATTCCGAGGGCGAGTCACCCTCAGGGAAGCTCTCGAACAATCCTTGAACGTTCCCACCGTTCGCCTTGCGATGGATGTAGGGCTTGAAGATATAATTTCTTTTCTTAAGAAAATTAACATTTTCGACCAGATGGAACCCTACCCTTCCATCGCCCTTGGAGCCCTGGAAACAACCCCTCTTCAACTCGCCTCTGCCTACACGGCTCTGGCTAACGATGGCGACAAACCCTTTCTTATCACAGTAAAGGAAGTTTACGATGCCCAGGGAGTGCTTCAAGAACAGCACCACATGGGATGGATTCAAATTGCATCACCTGCGGAAACCTTTCTTGTCACCAGTATGCTTGAAGGCGTTGTGCAAAGAGGCACCGCCAGGTCTCTTGCTTCAATGGGTATAAACTTTCCATGCGCCGGAAAAACGGGAACCACAAGCGACTACCGTGATTCCTGGTTTGTTGGATACACCACTGATATGGTTTCTTTAGCCTGGGTGGGATTTGACGACAATCGCTCCACAGGACTTTCTGGAGCCACAGGAGCTCTACGGGTGTGGGCAAGATTTATGAAGAACATCTCCTATTTTTTGAATCCTCAGCCCTTCCAACCACCATCAGGGATTGTAACCAGAAGTGTATGCTCTCTGTCGGGGGCTCTTGCTATTGACCAGTGCCCATCGGTTTATACAGAATATTTTATCGAGGGACGCGAACCCACAGAACTATGCCCCATACACGGGCAAACCATGCGACCCGTCGAAGAAAATGCAGAACATCTTAATAATCAGCAAAAAGGAGAAAATAATCCTCAACCATGACTGATCTAAAAAGATTTATATCTCGATGCGCTGAAATAGTTGGAACGTCCAATGTGCTTCTGGAACCCGAAGACAGACTGGCTTACGGATACGATGCCAGCAGACTCGGAGCGATGCCTTTATGTGTGATAACGCCCGGTTTCACTGAAGAAGTATCCAAAATCCTTGCTGAAGCAAATCGGGAGCGTATCCCCGTTTACGCTCGCGGTGCAGGCAGTGGTATGGTCGGAGGAGTTGTTCCTACTCAACCGGGGATAGTCCTTTCTACAGAGCGGATGAACCGTATCATTGAAATAGACGAAGATAATTTCACGGCTTTCGTCGAACCTGGAGTCATTACCGGATCACTTCAAAAAGCTGTAAAACGTCTCGGCTTATTCTATCCCCCGGATCCATCGAGCCTGGCTTTTTCAACTATTGGTGGCAATGTAGCAACCGGTGCTGGAGGTCCCAGAGCGGTCAAATATGGTGTAACGAAAGATTATGTGTTAGGTTTAGAAGTAGTTTTGGCATCAGGAGAAGTCATCTCAACAGGCAAAGCAATTATAAAACGATCCGTGGGTTACGATTTAACTCGCCTTATGGTGGGATCGGAAGGCACCCTGGGAATTTTTACCAAGATTTTACTCCGGCTCATCCCCGCACCTACCGCAAGTTATCTTCTATTTGTGCCATTCCGAGGAGCAGAGCAAGCCGCCAAAGCTGTTGTCACCATCCTTAAGCACCGCATACTTCCGTCAGCTATAGAATTCATGGACGAAGACGTGGTTTCTCTGGTTGCTCCCCATTCACCCGTTCTCATTCCCCCGGAAACAAAAAGTCTTCTTCTTATAGAACTTGACGATCCTGAAGGACTTCTGGAAAAAAACACCAACGCTGTGCGTCAAATATGCATCGACCATGGGGCATTGATGGTAATGATTGCTTCCGATGATGCTGAAATCGATGCTCTATGGGTGGTCAGGCGAGCAATTTCGCCTAGCCTTGCCAAAATTCGCCCGGCGAAAATCAACGAGGATGTGGTGGTTCCCCGGTCTAGACTTCCAGAACTTGTAAACACTGTAAAAGAACTATCTAAGCGGTTCGGCATACCCATTGTAAGCTTTGGACATGCTGGTGACGGTAATCTTCACGTAAACATCCTTTACGATCCAAAAAATGAAGCTGAGCAAGAATCAGCACGAAAAGCCACAGAAACTCTCTTTCGATCTGTGCTTAACCTAGGTGGGTCTATTTCTGGTGAACACGGTATAGGAATAGCCAAATCTCCCTTTATAAGGTGGGATATTGGAGAAAGCACTCTTGAAACTATGTGGCGAATAAAATACGCTCTAGATCCCAACAATATTCTAAATCCAGGTAAGATTTTCGTCCCTAATCGAGCTTTTCTGGAACGTTAGAATTTCTTTCATTTCTATTTTCCATTCATCTCTTCCACGATACCTTCATCCTGCCGAAGCGAAGGATCGCCTTCAATGAATATGCTAACCTTGTATCTTTCCTCCAGATCCATGATGTCCGGACGCTTTCTGTTTAGGAGATAGAATGCCACTTCCGGAGCAACTTTTACTCGTAACTTCTTGACATCATCTTCCATAGCAAGCTTTGTCCAGATTTTACGAAGGAATGATAAAGCTGCTGCTTCTGCCGTCTGCACCATTCCTGTCCCGTGGCATTGAGGACATTCCTTGTAAGATCCAAGCTGGACGCTCATTCCCAGATGCTGGCGGGACATTTCAAGCAGGCCAAAGCGAGAAATCCTTCCAATAGTGATTTTCGCCTTATCTTTTCTGGTAGCCTTCCGAAGTTCCTGCTCAATTTTTGCTTTTTTAGCCGGATGGAACATGTCAATAAAATCTATAACGATCAATCCACCAAGATCTCGAAGACGAAGCTGACGCGGAATTTCCGCCGCCGCTTCCATGTTTACCCGGAAAGCCGTCTCCTCGATGTCTTTGTCCAGGGTTGCTCCACCTGAATTTACATCAATTGCCACCAGAGCTTCCGTCGGTTCTATGATGAGATAACCTCCGGACTTAAGGGGCACTCTTTTATCGAATATCCGCTCGATCTGATCCTCAATTCTATAATACGTAAAAAGCGGCGTGGTATGGCGATACAGTTCAACACAATTTTGATGTTTTGGGCTTATAATTCTAAGAAAGTCTTTAACTTCTCGGTAAACATCCTTTTGATCTACCACGATTCTTTTTATATCGGGTGTGAAGTAATCCCTTATGACACGTATCGCTAAACCCCTTTCCTGATAAATAAGGGATGGGGAGGGTTGAGTCGCCGCCTTTTCTCGAATGCTTTCCCAAATTTTTAGAAGATATCGCAGATCTTTCAGAATGTCCTTCTTTGTCTGATTTGCTGCTGCCGTCCGGACGATAATACCGAACTCTTCTGGAACCGGCATCTCGTAAGCAATAGCTCTGAGACGTTCTCGCTGTTCTTCATCGGCAATTTTTCTAGAAACCGCTCTCTGGTTGCGTCCAGGCATCAACACTACATATCTTCCGGCAAGAGAGATATAAGTTGTGAGAGCGGCTCCTTTAAGGTTTCCTCCGTCTTTTGTGACCTGAACGAGCACTTCCTGACCCGGCTGGATCAAGTCTTGAATGCGAGGCTCTCCGACGGGATCCTGGCAAAAATACTCTGGATGAATTTCATCCAGAGGCAGGAAACCGTTACGTTCAGCGCCATAACTCACGAAGGCAGCCTGAAGAGCCGGTTGCACCTGTTCTATGATACCTTTGTAGATATTACCCACAGAGGTGGCTCTGGATGTAGTCTCAATGAAAAAACCTTCAAGGCTGGAGCCTTCAACCAGAGCTATACGAAATTCCTCTGGATGAATAGCATTAATTAACAGAATCTGATTGCTCATGCACTCTTTGCCTTTTGAACCTTTCTCTGAGCTGCTTGATAAAGGAAAGTTCTGATCGCCATTTCTCTATTAGGTTGCACCGAATCATCGTATGCCACATCCAGGTAAGGAATGCGGTGTTTTGCAAGGATCGGCCTAAGTATAGCCGCACACACCGTGCTGGGCATACAGGTAAAGGGAAAGACATTCACAATGCCGTCAAATCCTTCAAGCACGTATTCTATAGCTCCGCCGATACTCAAAGCCGCTTCTGTACCTATCTGGAAGGAAAATACACCGTAACGCTTCAGATGGCGCTCAATGGTCCAAACAGAATGATCCGGTTGAATGTCAAGCTTTGCGAGAACCCGGTCATAAACCTGCTTTTGTCTAAGGAGCTGATATCCAACTTCAAGTCCCTGAGCCAAGAGCTTTTTGGCGAGGGGAAGCAATTTTTGGCGATAGCCAAAATGCCAGGCGAGTTGCATTTCACGCCCGAGTTTTCTCAGCCCTTCATAGCTTACGAAATTAAACCACTCGGCGAGAGACGAATTGACTACTTCTCCTCCAAATCGTTCAATTTCTAAAATCAGATTTTGATTCGCCCCTGGATGAGTTCGGAGATAAATCTCGCCTACAATACCTATTCTTGGTTTCCGGGGAATGTTCGGGTTAATAAGAAACCTGGCTTTGGTCGCCGTATCATCCACTATTTCATACATTTCCTTAAAAGGAAGTTCCATCCCTTTCTGGGATAAGAGAACTTCGAGCTTTCTCACGGCTTCTTCTATCAGCCTGTTGGTCGCTCCCGGAATTCGCTCGTAAGGTCGAACTCGCCAGGCAATACGATCAAGAACGTCAACCACAATCATTCCCACGTAGGAAAGTTTTTTGAAAACAGATGCTTCTTCGGGGGGAAGAATCCCATCGGTTGAATAGGCATCGGCGGTTGAAAGATAAGCGATTTTGACATCGGCAAAATGAGGAAAACGATCCAGGACAAGGCGCTGGAATTTATTATACATGCCAAAACGACAGGGGCCATCAGCCTCCGGCATGAAATAAACATAATCCTCAGGATGAAAGTCTTTCCCTAACCGCTCTCTCTCACGAACTAGATGATAAAGCACATCACCAAGAGTTACCTGACAGGGGTAGCATTCCTTGCCCGAAGTAAATTCCTTTCCAAGGTCCAGTCCTTTGCAGGTTTCCATCACCTCTGCATCTACCCCAAAGGCTCTAAAACACGCCGCAAGCATACGAGCTCCTATGGGCGCCATATCCGGAATGAGAAGCTTTTTGCCTTTTAGATTAAACTTTCCTATTTGATCGGTTATACGGCGAAAGGTTGGATGTTCCACCACATTCATGGCTTATTGTCCCTTTCCAGTTTTACGGCTCAGTTGCTAAGGCGTTCAAATTCGATGGCATCAGAATCACTAACGGATAGGTTTGCTTCGATATTTCTCACCACATTTTGGTAGGCTTCCACTCTAGTTAGAATTCCTGCAACGGCTGTATGTTCATCGTATTCCAGAATAAGCGCTGGCTTGTTCTGAAGCACGTGTCGATAGAAATGTTCAATGAAGGAATCAGGTCCGCAACTGAAATTGGTTATGTGAAGCCCGTATAAGTGTGGCGTTCTGGCTATTTTCTTGGCAGCCCGGACAATTCTTGATCCAAAACCCCAATACATACGTGGGAAGTCGCTTATATCTTCAGCCGCAAGGTCTATGAAATCAAAGGTTATCGCCCGGATGCCCCGTTTGGCAAGATGTTGACCAAGCTGTAAGTTAAGGCGAGCATCGTAGAGATTGTAAGGTCTTCCCGAGATAATCCAAATTGGCTCACCCTTTTCAAGAGATTCACTGATTAGGGCTTCGCCTTTGGTTTTTAATTCTTCTCTAAACCGCCAATATCGATCCCACGATATTTTAACAGCCCGACGAACTTGATCTTCAGATATGCCTAAAGACGAAGGAAGAGAGCGAAAGAGAGCGTGAGCAATCCGATCAGGACCATCTTTTATGTAAACCGTTGGGTCGATTATGCGTGAACGATCGAGCGTTATAGACTGAGCCGCCACATATCGACCACTTTGAACCAGCGGACAGAAGAAGCTGACCTCTCTTTCAGCCAGAGCCGGCATTGTGATAACCGTGGGAAGGAAAAACATTTCTGCCTTATCTGCAATCCATTTAACATGCCCAAGGAAGACTTTAACCGGAAAACAGGTTTCTGCAGTAACCGTTTCGATTCCGACTCGAGTTATAGCGTGATCTGTTCTGGGACTAAGAAGCACAGGAAAGCCAAGTTGCCGCAGGACAGGAACCCAAAAAACCGCCCACTCCCAAAAATGAAGTCCAAGTGGAACTCCCACCAGCGGCAAACCCAATCGTCCCGAAGATGGAATTCCAGGCTCGACACCCCATTCTTTCAAAATATCCCAGAAGATTCCATTCCGCTCTCCGATATAATCGGTCTCAGTGGGGCCATCATAGCGAGTCACTTCATATCGTCCACAGTCTCCACCCCAAATGCTCTTGCGCCCACCGAAATTATAGATCTTGAGTTTGCACTCGTTATGACATTTGGGATCGGCATGACATATAGTTTCTTTGTAGTCAACCTTACTGTCTATCAAACTAATAATTGATTTCGTCCTTCGCTGAACTTCAGCCTTGAGATCGGGATTTTTGTCCTTCCCGGCCTGTTCCCATCTCTCTTTTACCAGCAGAGCCGCTCCAAAGGCTCCCATTACTTCCCGATGTTTGGGCACTATAAGCGGTTTTTTCAAGACTCTCTCAAAAGCTGCTACAATGCCCTTGTTGAGAGAAGGACCGCCCAGGAACATTATTCGATTCCCTATGGATCGCTTTCCAACAACTCGATTGAGATAGTTATGAACGATGGCGTAGCAGAGTCCCGCGATGAGATCCTCACGGCGCGCTCCCTTCTGAGCATAGCTCATAAGGTCTGATTCCATGAATACCGTGCAACGTTCAGCCAGGTTCACGGGCGATTTGGAAGAGAGAGCTACTTCCTGAAATTCGCCCACAATGTTAATTTTCATCTTATTGGCGAGTTCATGTAGAAAACTCCCCGTCCCTGCCGCACAGACCTTATTCATGTCGAAGTCAATGGGGTGAGTTTTATGAAGTAAGATATATTTAGAATCCTGCCCCCCAATTTCGAAAACCGTATCCACTTTAGGATCAATTTCTACGGCACCGCGAGCGTGAGCGGTAATTTCATCAATAATCAAATCGGCATCCAGAAAATCTCCCACAACATTTCGCCCAGAACCGGTTGTTGCAATGGCGATTATGTCACATCGCCCATCAAAAGCTTCAAAAAGTCCTTTCAGAAGCTGCTGAGTTACCTCAATGGGACGACCTCTGGTGGGCACATAATTTTTATGCAGAATTTTTTTCTTTTCGTCCATGAAGACATATTTGGTCGTGGTAGATCCTATATCGATCCCGAGAAAGCCTCTGTAGCGTTTGTTCTTGGAACTTCTTAGAGACGGGAGAGCATTGTCTGCGGGGAAATTTGTCCATTCAAGCCCAAGCGGTTCAGTGCGACCGAAATCGACCGACTTACTTCTTTGATCCTTCAAGGCATCAAGATTAACAGTGTGTTTTACTGCTCTGTCTCTAGCTATAAGTGCAACCCCGATAGCCCCAACTGATGTATGAAATGGCGGAACTGTAAGGGATGGGAAATAGGAACGGAAAGCTCGAACCTGAAGTTCGTTTGAAGCCATACCCCCGATAAACACTATAGGTTCCTGAATCTCACGGTTACCGATAATGGTGCTCAGGTAGTTTGCAGCGTTTCCGTAGTGAAGTCCGGCGATAATGTTAGGGAGAGGTTCTCCCTTGTTCTGGAGATGAATCATGTCCGATTTAGTAAAGACGGTGCAACGGCAGGCTACTGGAGCCGGGGATGAACTGGTAAGCCCGAGAGCGATGAAATCTTCGAGAGTTTTCTGAAGGTGTTCCTGAGATGGTTCCCAATGTGACCCATACATAACCTGAGCAAGCCGCTCGGCTTGCTGGTCTATGAAAGAACCGGTGCCTGAAGCGCAGGGACCATTTATGTTAAAGCCTTCCAGAAACCATGTTCCATCCCGGCCATAGCCGATCTGAAACAGCATGGCATCCTGTCCCCCGATGCTTATAATGGTCCTTACACCGGGGGCCATCTTGATGGTTCCAATTACCTGCGCTATCGTTTCCACCTCGAAGAAGGCAACCAGATCTTTAGCAATTCTCTCACCATGAGAGCCGGTTATGGCTATAGCCTGGATATTTTCCGGTTTATAACGGGCACAAATATCTTCCAGGATTTTAAGGACTTCCTCGCGAACAAGGCCAAAATGCCTTCTGTAAGGCAGTTCTTCGACAAGCCATTCATTAATGTTTGCCGAAGTATGTCCATCGTTTCGTATCACTACAGCGTTTATACTAACGGAACCAATGTCTAAGCCCACGATATACATTGGAAAACCTCGTCGCGTATAATTAAGGAAAATCCATTATTCCCTTTGAGATTCAATCGGGATATTAAACCAACGCGCCAGGCTAATCAAGTGAATCATTGAAAGAAGCCACCACCCGCGCCTTTTACTTATGATAGGGAATACCGTTAATAATGCTAATAGCTCTGTAAGTTTGCTCAGCAATAATAGCCCTCACAAGATCATGAGGAAAGGTCATCGGGGAAAGGGAAAGTATTTCATGAGAAAGATTCAGCACCACAGGAGAAAGCCCCAGAGCTCCTCCTACAACCATCCAGATAGATTTTACGCTCTTTTCCATCCATTGCCGGAAAAGATTCGCATATTCTTCGGATGTCATCATTTTTCCGGTGCGATCCCAGGAAACAATATACCCTTCCCTGCCAACGACTTTAAGAATCCTTTCGGCTTCTTTGTCCATTACATCGGAAGGACTTCTGTGTTTTGTCTCTTTTTCTTCTTTAACGATATGAACAGATACCGGGAAAAAGCCCCTAATTTTTTTCAAATAACGCTTAACCACCTGATCGATATCAGGAAAAGCTGTTTTTCCAACAAAAACAAAATGAAGTTCCATTTTTCCTCTTAAAGCCTGTCAACTCGACACCATCCTACCATTTCTTCCAGTTCATCAGTGATGGCTTCTTTAACTTCTTCGAGAGAAAATCTCGAGCCGCATTCCTTGCAGCGCCAAAATACAGCTCTTCATGTTCTAACCAGAACAATCAAACCACCACAATGTTTACAGATCATTACGTTCTCTCCCTAGAAAATATCTACAACATCTACAGTAATTGTGGATTCCGTCACAATTTTTTTAACAAACTTTTTACCTACTGTCATCAATTTCTTTAGAGAGTAAAAGTCCTTTACTTTAGCAAACCTTGCCGGCTTGCTTAACATTAGCCAAAATTGATTGACATACAAAATTTTGGTAGTTATAGCCCTGAATGATGTTCGGAAAAAGTAGCGATGGACGAGGCTGATGCCTCAAAAAACTTCTAATAACTTCTTTTCGTAGCCAACGAAAACTATTGCATACCAAAAGCGCCGGGGAGAATTGATATGATTCTTCCTTTCGGCATCAAATATGTGGCTTTCCCAAAATACCGCCAGCTGGGGCATTGGGAAGCCATAAAAGGCGGGAAACAAATACCCCAGCCTCGAGCTATACAAATAAATGTATAGCCTGAGCAACAACGAAAGTAGGTCTATGCCGGCAAATTTGCCACCTCATTACTTCGAAGCAGAAAAAAGATACCGTGAAGCGAAGACGCCCGAAGAAAAGATCCAGGCTCTGGAAGAAATGCTCACCATAATGCCCAAACACAAGGGAACAGATAAGCTTCGAGCAGCTCTTACAAGTAAAATCGCTAAATTCAAAGCTCAAGCTCAGCAAAAAAAAGGCGGTGGACGGCGAGATTCAGACTATCTGATCGAGAAAGAAGGTGTCCTTCAGGTGGCAATTGTTGGAGCTCCTAACACGGGTAAATCGTCCATCGTAGCAACTCTTACCAACGCTTCACCCGAAATAGCCGATTTCCCCCATTCTACCTGGAAGCCGACACCCGGCATGGCAACCTTTGAAAACATCCAGTTTCAGCTTATAGATACGCCACCCATAACTCTCGACTACATCGACCCTGGAATGGCAGATCTTATGCGTCGAGCAGATCTCATTGTTATTGTTGTTGATGTTCAGAGCGACCCGCTTCATCAATATGAAGAAACAATGGAAGTGCTCCGCAGTGTAAGAATCTATCCCAACGAAGAATCAGTTCCAAAAGATCTCACTAAAAAACCCTTTATCAAAAAGATGCTTGTGCTTGTGAACAAAGTGGATACCCCTAAAGAACAAGAAGATTACGAAGCTTTTTTGGAACTACTCAATCTTGCTCTCCCCTGCCTTCCCTTCTCAAGCTTAACCAATCATTATTCAGAAAATTTTCTGAGAAAAATTTACGAACTGGGGGACATTATAAGAGTTTACACTAAGCCTCCTGGCAAAGAACCAAAACTCGATTCCCCCTTTGTGCTCCCCAAAGGAAGCACTCTGGAAGACTTGGCAGGAGAAATACATAAAGACTTTCTCGAAAAGCTCAAGTATGCAAGGGTATGGGGAACAACTGTTTTTGGAGGTCAAATGGTTCAAAGAAATTACGTGCTTCAGGATGGCGATATAGTAGAACTTCACATTTGATTTTTGAAACCCTCACCCTAGCACTCTATTTATGACATCCAGAAGTTGTTTTCCTGAAAAGGGCTTGTAGATCAACTCCCTTACACCGAACTCTTTTAATTCCTCAGACGAAAAGGCAAACCCGTAGCCCGTACATAGTATTATAGGCACATCAGGGCGAATAGAAGAAATGGTCTTTGCCAGAACGTCTCCTCGAATGTGAGGCATTGTAATATCAGAAACAACCAGGTGGACTTCATCTCCGTAATTCTGAAAATAATTGAGAGCTTCCCTTGGATCGGTAAATGCGCAAACTCGATATCCTGCGGCGGTCAAACTCAACATAACGAGATCTGTTATGGATCTTTCATCATCCACAAAAAGGATACATTTGCCGCCACCATTTTTAGTTTCCATACCTTTACCATCATCCACGGCACCAGAAAAATGTTCTTCCATGCGAGCAATAGGAAGATACACAATTATTGTTGTGCCCTTACCGAGTTCGCTAATAACTTCCACATCCCCTCCACAACTCATCACTATGTTCCGGACAACAGAAAGACCAAGTCCTGTGCCTCTAGTCGATTCCTTCGTGGTAAAGTAAGGATCGAAAATCCTTGAAACCACACCAGGAGGAATACCACATCCAGTATCTTTAACCATCAGACGAATATAATCACCGGAAGGAAGGGTGGAGAAGAAGCAACTCTTTGGTTTATCTATACTGATCTTCTCCATCTCAATAGACAAAACTCCTGTTCCTGAAGACTCCATTGCATGAACACTGTTGGTGCAAAGATTCATAATAACCTGCTGTATCTGGGAAGGATTAGCTTTTATGAGGATTTTTTCATCCGGCACGTGATACCGAATTTCTATGCTCGACGGAATACTAGCACGCAGGAATTTCACCGTTTCTTTAATGAGAGGACCAGGATCAAAGACTATAACATCCGAAGGCTGAGGTCGCCCGATTACAAAAATTTGCTGTATAAGATCTCTGGCTCGGAAACAGGCATGGCTTACCTGGGAAAGATACTCCTGAACCGGGGCATCTTCGGGCGATGCAAGGCGAGCGAGGTCGTTATAGCCCATGATTATGGTCAGGATGTTGTTAAAATCGTGAGCAATGCCACTTGCAAGGGTCCCGATAGCCTCAAATTTCTGAAGGCGATATATTCTTTCCAGAGCTTCTCTCTTTTCCCTTTCTACCTCTTTGCGCCAGGAGATGTCTCTTACGATAGCAACTACCCGGTCAACTGGTGCATCAATATCAAAGGTATTGGCAAGAGAGACTTCAACTGGAACGGTTGCTCCATCTTTTCTGATCCCGGTCATTTCACATACAGAAGAGTTAATCTGTTCACGCTTTAATACATATTTTCTAAGTAGTCTTCTATCAGGTTCCGAAAAAAGGTCACACACAAAAAGGTTGCGAAGTTCCTCTCCTGAATACCCAAAAAGAACTTCTACTGCATGATTCGAATAATCAATTCTCCCATCCGACTTAGCTATAATGACTCCATCGCTTGCAACACTCATTACCGCTCTGAACTTGGCTTCACTTTCTATAAGTTCCTTGGTAACCTGCTCTCTTTTTTCAATCTCTTGTGTCAAATCTTCATTGAGAGTTCTAAGTGTTTCTTCGCGTTTTTTGATTTCTTCCGCCATGTGAAGCATCTCTCTCAGGATAATTGAAAACTCGAGGTAGCCTGACTTTTGCGACACGGTGATACTATAGTTTCCGGCGGCTATGTTCTTCATGCACTCGGCGAACTGTTTCATCGGCTCTGATATAGTTTTTCTCACAACCCAGGTAATTCCAACAAAAAGTGAAAAACCAATAAATGCGATAATTACCAGGTTGGCCATAAAGGTTCGAAAGGCTTCACTCTTAGCCAGTTCATCCGTAAACGCTGCAGAAACTCTTCCTATTAAAATGCCGTCGTGGTTTATATCCTGATGTCTTATTATAGAAGGAGAAAGTGCCTCTTTCTTAAGCGAACACAGCGTCTTCCCATCCTGATTGGTAACGGTTAAATTAACCATCCACAAAGTAGTATTATTGAAAACTTCGCAGGTATTTTGAACACTTTTGTAGTCCATTTCCCACAGAGGTTTGTTAATAGCGTTCACAAGATGATGGATATGCTCGTCGGAAAGATCTTCGTATTCTTCATGTATTTGCTTTACTCGAAGCACGTAACCAACGGCTGTTGAAAACAAAGAGGTAACTACAATAAGAACTGCGCATATTACCACGAGTCTTTTAGCTATAGTTGTCTCTTTCATCAAAAACTCCCTGGTTAATCAAGCCATGAAACAAGTTCGTGTATAGCTCTGTTTATTCTGTCCATCATATCAGGTGTCACACCTTTACTACACATAAGGTAACGCCTGTTGCCTTCGGGGATTCCCTCTATTGGCACCATAGCAATGGATTCTCTGAGTTCAGGATAGATCGAAGCAATGTAACCCAACTCTTCAGGAGAAATCAGGGTAAAATCCACTCTCCCTGCGCTCACCATCCTTACAACATTAAGGACATCGGTTGAAATACACCGCGTAGCTTTTTCTGTCGAAAAAACAGCATCCAGAAAGGGTCCATAGGAAAATCCGCAAACAATTCCTGGATCGCGTGATGATTTGAATAAGTTAGATATTTCATCCAGGGTAATTCTAGTTTTTTCTTTAGATTTTGTTACGACAAACGTTAAGGGTGCATTTTGATATATGGTAGCAGAAAAAAGGTATAATTCTTCTCTCTCCGGGGTCTTAAACCATCCTGGAGAACAGGCAAGCTGGGGTTTTTTAAGTTCTTCCAAAATTCTTTTCGGCGGGACTTCTTTGAATTCGGCTTCAATACCAGCTTTTTCAAGCACTCTTTCGACAAAAACCATCAGGAATCCCTTGGGCTCACCATCGGTTTTCACGTAATAAGGCGGGCGATGAAAATAATAGACAGTAAGCTTCGAAACATCATCCGAAGCAAAGCCGTAAGAGGCAATAGTGGCTAGAATTATTATAGCGCTAATATTTTTTATGCTCATGTCTTCTCAATTCCCATTCCCCAGTTCCCAATTCCCATTCCCTAAAAAGAATACTCTTAATGGCATTTAAAACTTCATCAACCGTAATCTCCTGTATGCACTGAGCATTTCTTGAACAAGCAGCCGTGTAACCGAAACTGGTGCAGGGACTACAGGGGAATTTCTTATTGATGACTATGCTTATGCCATCTCTTGGCGCCCATTTTGATTCTATACCCGGACCGAAGAAAGCCACAACAGGCGTTCCAACCGCCACAGCAAGATGCATGATACCCGAATCTGAAGCTACTACAAGATCACAGGAAGCTAGAACTCCTGCGGTTTCTTCAAGAGATGTTCTACCAGCAAGATTCTCAACATCGTTAAGCCCTGAGGCAATAATTTTCGAAGATTCCACATCCTCTCGCCCACCTACAATTACCACATCGATGTTTCTGGATCGAAGCCAGGCAGCCACTTCGCGAAATTTTGCAGGATCCCACTGACGTTCTTTGATACTTGCACCAGGAAAAAGAGCCACTCGCTTAGCTTTATCCTGCCTGGAGAACCTGTCTACCGGATAAAAACATGCGAAAGGATACGGAGGCGTTGAGTCAATATCTAATGGCCTAAGAAGTCTAAAGAAATTATCGCCTTCAAAGCCATCATTGTCATAAGGCACAGGATGAGTAAAAAACATGGACCGTTCATTGGTAGCAAAACCGATACGTATTGCCTTCCTGCCAACTGTAGAAGCCGTAATAGCCGAAAGAACATGCCATTGTTCAGTATCTATCACCACGTCAAAAGAGCAAACCAGAAGAGATAGAAAATCTCGAAATCGATCGTAGCAAAACAGCGCATCAATAATGTTTCCGCAAAGTGGACGGAAAACCGCGGCATTTCTACGTTCTGCAAGAACAGCGATGTGAGCTTGAGGGAAAGAAGAGCGAAGTTTTTTAAGCACAGGAACCAATATTACTGCATCGCCTATGCCTCCAGGGCGGATAACAAGAACTCTTCGAGGGTTAACAAGTCTAGCTGGATTGGAAGTAACAAAAAGAACCCTAATAAATTTTCCGAGCCAGGACAAAAAAAGCAGTCTTAAGACATAATCGGCTCGCTTCAAAAGCAAAACATGGTTGTAGGAAAGAGTTTTTGCTATCTTCTTTCCGGAAATAGGTAGAGGGATTTCTACCATAGACTATCCTGCTCCCAATCATATTCAAAACACCGCTATTTGAAGATCGAATTCCATACTGGTAAGCTTACTTGCTATTCCTAGTCTCACATATTATTATTATCAACTTGATCAAAGCGACAACAAGAGATCGACAGAGTAGAAGAATTTTTTCCTTAATATTTGAAGTTAGCTAATAAATTCGACTCTGAGGTCAAAGTTAGATGGATGAACTTGTTATACGGATCCCCTGGCATGTCTGGGCTCCAGTTGCTGGAGCCTTAATTGTTATTTTCATTATTTTTGCTTTATTGAAAAAGATCAGATATTCACAGCAAAGACATAACACCCCTGAAGCTTTTGACGTAAACATCCCCTCCATGGGACTAATTAGGGGAGATTCGCTCCTACATCGGTGGGATCCAAGAATAAAAATTTTTTCGGGCATTTTGTTTAGTTTTCTTTCGGTAAGCTTGTCATCTTTTACGCTGATTTTGACATCCATGTTGTGGGCATCTCTTTTCTGTGCTTTAGCAAAACTCCCTGGAAGTTCTATAAGGAGGAGGCTGAAGCCAATAGGCATTCTCACTTTAGCTCTTGTAGTGTTTCTGCCCCTTACTGCTCCCATTAAAGCTAGCACAAGGCTTATAGTTTTTGAACCCTTTATTGGTCTAAATCTGAACTATGATGCCCTTATAGGAGCCATAACCATAGGGATAAAGGCAACCACTGTTGTCCTAACAACAGCGATTATGCTCGAAACATCTCCCTACACTGCAACAATCATGGCGCTCAATAAAATTGGCTTTCCGGCGAGCATTGCTCAAATGTTGCTCCTTACCTATCGATATATTTTTGTGTTGGTGGATGAAGCTGAAAGAATGCACCGAGCTATGAGACTTAGAGGCTTTGAAGCCAAAACGGGTTTAGAAACCTTAAGGATTGTGGGATCTTTCATTGGAACCTTGTTTGTGAGAAGCTTCGAACGCATTCAAAGGATAACGGAAGCTATGGAGTTGAGGGGTTACAGAGGACGATTTCCTGGTTTTTATCCTTTCGTAGCCACAACGAAGGATTGGGTTATTGGCATACTGTGGATTGCTCTTCCTCTAGGGCTTTACGTGATTGAACGGTTCTACCTGATACATTAGGAAGGATTTCCCCCTATGCATGAAATCGCTCGAATTGAGCCTTATATTCGTCACGAAGCAAAGCCTATCCTGGAATTGTCTAATGTTGACTATGTCTATCCTGATGGGAAAAGAGCTTTACAAGGAATTTCTTTATGTATTTACGAAGGAGATCGACTGGCTGTTGTTGGAAAAAACGGTGCAGGAAAGACAACCTTAGCCAAGCTCATAGCCGGTATTTACAAGCCAACTTCTGGTAAAATTATATATCACGGTAGTGGAAACCCTGATCAAAGGTTAACGCCCAGAGTGGGAATGCTTTTCCAGGACTGTGACGACCAACTATTTTGCCCGACTATATTTGAAGATATCGCCTTTGGACTTCTTCTAAAGGGGGTCTCGCTGAAGGCTGCAGAAGATAAAGTTTTTGAATGGGCAAAACGGTTGGACATCGAGAAACTTATCTTTCGAGAACCCCATCATCTTAGCTATGGCGAAAGGAAGAGAGCGGCTCTGGCGGCTGTTCTGGCAATGGATCCAGAAATTCTTATACTTGATGAACCAACTGTTGGGCTTGACCGAGAAAGCGAAGGCATAATACTTGACGTTCTTTCAGATTTTCGTGGAACTATCCTTTGCATAAGCCACGACCTTTTCTTCCTATATGAACTCTGCCAGCGAGCTTTTGTGCTCAAAGACGGTATGGTTCATCACGATTACACAATGACAGAACTTATTAGTAATAAGGAAACTCTTCGAGACCACGGACTTGATTTTACTTTCAGGTTTCAGTGTTGCGCTACTTATCAAGATGAGATTGCCCAGAAAGAAATGAGATATTCCGTCAGCAATAATAGTGCTTTTATAGAACTACTAGGATATTCCTATAAGTATCCAAGTGGGGTCTGGGGAATAAAAAAAGTTGATTTGAGAATTAAACGAGGAGAAAGGATTGCTCTTATCGGAGAAAACGGGGCGGGCAAATCGACCCTCGCTTTTTGTATTACCGGGATTTTCAAAGGATACGGCGTTTATAGGCTAGAAGGACGCGAAGTATCTGAAAAGATGCGCAAGAAGCTGTGGCAAAAGGTGGGTATTGTATTTCAGGATTCGCGAGACCAATTTTTTTCGTCATCCTGCTTTGATGAAGTGGCTTTTGGTCTTAAGATGCTGGGTATTTCAGGAAAAGAAACGATTAAACGTGTAAAAGAGGCTTTAGAAGCGGTCAATCTGGAAGGCTATGAGGATCGAGTGCCTCATCATCTGAGTGGTGGCGAACAGAAGCGTCTTGCTCTAGCAACTATCCTTGCCATGAAACCCGATCTTATTATTCTCGACGAACCAACAAACAATTTAGACCCTCAGGGAGAAGAAACCCTTTTAGAAATATTGAAAGCGGTTGATTCAACTCTTATCGTCATAAGCCACGATGTTTGCTTTTTATCGTTTATCTGCGATCGAGCAATAATTCTTCACAGCGGAGAAGTTGTGGGCGATATAGATTATGAGGATTTTTTACGAAGCGAACAGGAATCGGTAAAGCGCCACCATGAACATGGGTATCGTCAGAGATGTTGCCAAAGGATTAGAGAACTTCTTTACAGTTCTTGATGATAAATGGCTATTTCAAAATAAAGTAAACCTCTTCTTGAGGACATCGGAACAAAATCGCATTGTAGGCATTATTGTGGGGGCGACGCATGCGTCGCCCCTATACGCTGTTTGGACGTTGGTAGGAGCGAAAAATTTTTCGCCCCTACTTAAGTTGCATCAGTCACCGAGGACGGCGACCCTGCCAATGTCCTGCCGCCGTCTTGGGTCAAACTGGTCACCCCCATCCCAATTACCCACCCCAATAAGGGGAAGTTTTCGAGCACCCTCTGTCTTAGCTTGACGCGATTTAGATTTATGTGGTAAAGGGCTTTTCAACGTCAAGGTGCCGGCGTAGCTCAGCGGTAGAGCAGCTGATTCGTAATCAGCAGGCCACCGGTTCGAATCCGGTCGCCGGCTCCATGTTTTGTTTACTGCCTCGGATCAGATCAAGTGTTTACCTTGAGCTAGATTAGATATTCTTCCTTTTAGTGTCTTCCTTAGTTGTCCGATCAGACAAGACAGGGTCGTATTTCGAACAGGAAAGAAAAGCACTTATTTTCAATATCTTATGAGAGAACTTGCTTTTCAACCGGGTCGTATTCCGGACAGCAAGATAGTTTGCCCATTTTTGTTCCAGTCCATAAGATACTGAAAATTCTATGTTTATTTCAAAGCCCAATTTGGCAAGGAAATTGCCGTGTTTAACAGAGCGGAAGTCCCCGGGAAAGCAGGTAACGATCTCGGGAGCGGGGTAAAGGTGTTTTAACAATTGTAGAATGTCAAAGGGAGGTTAAAGGATGGCGAGAGAACCGCAAGAGATTGAAATCAAAAGCAGAGCCGACACGCTGAAGCCAAGACCTTGGCCGGCAACACCTCCTCCATCAAGGGAAGAGGTAGCCAAAGTCTATGCAAGGCGCAAGGCGGAGGATTTTGGCGCCTGGTGTGAAGAAAATCTATGGTTCCAGAAGGCTTTTGACAAACCTGAGGCTCTTCAGGGTGTGAGAGTGCTGGAAGTGGGATTGTGGCGTATCGGGCATAAATTCTGTGCATCTCTTCTTTCAGAGCTTGGAGCAGAAGTGATCAAAGTGGAGCCTCCAGAAGGGGATCCTATGAGAAAGCTCACCCCCTTCGGAAGAGAAGAATACATGCTGAAAGACAAAAAAACCGGGGAGCCTTGCGGACTTGAGTTCATCCATGAAATGAGAAACAAATATTCTATTACTCTCAATCTTGACACTCCTGAAGGACAGAAACTCTACAAAGGATTGGCAAACAGAGCTGACATCATTATAGAGGAATATCCCCCTGGATACATGGATGAACGTGGAATCGGCTATCGTCAGTTAAGCAAACTCAATCCTCGCCTCATCTATTGCTGGATAGGTGAACTCGGTCAGTGGGGACCCGAAAAAGATAGAGTTTCAAAACATGGTCAGTGGATGCTTGATCCATTTGGACAAGCGGCTTGCTCCTTCATCCACAACACAGGTTATCCCGATGACTTTATGCCTCGCGGCTCCGGTGGTGACCCAACTCGTTCAGGCGTATGGCTTGCCGACTATGTGGCTGGCGAACAGGCTGCCGTAAATATCCTTGCTGCTCTTTATTATCGAGAAGAAAAGAGCGGCAAAGGGCAGTTCATTGAGGTAACCGCTGCGGAAGCCTTGATGGATATTCTTGACTTTGACATCTCCTGGTATGGATTTAACGAAAGTATTAAAGCTCGAACGGGTTCCTGGGATCCCAACCTTAACCAGTATGCCTGGAACCCCTGCAAAGACGGCTATATGATGATCGGTGGTCAGACAGACCGATTGTGGTATCGTATCGGAATGTGTATTGAAAGAGACCTGCCTCAGTTTGGTCGTATGATTCACGAAGATCCGTTCCTCAAAGAAGTGGCAGCTCGAAACGCTTTGCAAGCTCTTATAAAAACTTACACCCTGACCTCCATGTGGTTAAGGGACACTAACCGAGTTGAGGCGGAAGAAAAGCTTCTTGAATACGAAATCGCCGCTGGCCCGCTTCTTTACATAGACGAAGTTTGTGAGTTCCCGCACTTCAAGTATCGTCCATGGGTTTACACCATTGAGGATGAGCATTATGGAACTCTGCTTTACGCCACCTCTACCAACGCATTCCAGATGAGAACGCCTGGTAGAGTAAAATGGTTAGGGCGACCGCTTGGATACGACAATGGAGAAATTTATCAGAAATATCTTGGCGTTGGTCAGCGTATGCAAGAAGTCTTAAAAGAAAAGGGGGTGTTATAATGGCAGATCCAAGAGAAGTCAGACTGGAGGACCTTCCTGGTCCCAAGAGCCGTGAAGAACTTGAGGATATGAAGGCTCCCTATGAAGAATATTGCAGAAAGATATTCGACGTAGGGAATGAGTTTATAAAGCCGGGTGCCCTTGAAGGCATCAGATGGCTTAGCTGCACAATGTATATATTCACGCCTCACTCGGTGGCAAACCTCGGTGAATTAGGTGCGGAAATCATTAAAGTTGAATTTCCGCGAGTCGCCGACCCGATGAGGCACACTTCTCCTTTCAATGAATGTTATTTCTATCCGCTCCATGACACCCGTCCCAAGTCCGGAACGGGTATTGGAGTGCTCAATGCCAATGTAAACGAATATTACATTTCGCTTGATTATCACCGCAAAGAAGCACAGGAAGTCCTTTACAAACTGGTGAAAATGAGTGATGGACTCACCGAATGTTATCGCCCAGGAACATTCGATAAGTGGAAACAGAGCTACCGCTACCTTCAGGAAATAAACCCCAGATTTATCTACGTATGGGGTGGTGGCTTTGGCTATGGTCCTAAAGCCTTTGGAGGTTCATACGACATCCTTGGACAAGCTCATGCAGGGCTTGCAAGTATTACAGGATTTCACGAAGACTTTGGTGGTCACCCGGTAAAGCATTCCAACTGGTGTATCGACTGGTATTCCGGGACTCAGATTACCGTGGCAGTCCTTGCAGCTCTTTACTGGCGGAGAAAAACAGGGCTTGGAACCATGATTGAATTTTCTCAGGTTCAAGCAGCAACCAGATGTCTCGGATACGGTGTGCCTTTGTATGGACGGTTTGGAGTTGTGAGACAGCGTTGGGGTAACTGGGATACCATGCTCTGCGTCCACGGTATTATAATCTGCGGAAAATCTGACTATCCCGATGAAAAGAATCCACAGCTCCGAAATGAAGCCCGCTATGTGATGGTGAGCGCCTTCAACGATCCCGACTTCAAAGAACTCTGCTCGGTCATTAAGAGAATGGATCTTTATGAAAAGTATAAGACTCATAATGAGCGCGTAAGGGCTGAAGCTCAGGTGGAAATTTACCGTGAAATAGAAAAATGGGCTGCCGATAAATCTCGTTCTGAGGTTGTTCGCATCCTGACCGAAGCCGGCATTCTTGCAATGCCTGTAAAGAACGATAAGGAAGTGTATGAATCTGAACACTTCCGTCAAAGAGGCACCGTCAGGTGGATGGATGACCCAATGCTCGGTGATGTAATAGCTCAAAGCACTTACAGCACAGGGTTGTTCTCTGAAACTCCAAGAAGGAAATTCTGGGATTTCAGACCTGTTGGTGCTGATAATATTAAAATCTATCATGAGTTGCTTGGTTATCCGATTAGCACCATCCAGGAATGGTATGAAAAGGGTATCATTTAACCACCAAGGAGGTGTGCCGTGTGTGATATTATTTGGTGCAAAAAATGCGATACGGTCAATTACCTTGACCCGTATTGCTTCTGGAATTGGGAAGGAAAGATTAAGTGTGCGGAATGTGGCGAGGTATATTACATCCACATGATTATGGGTCATATGTATAAAGGCCCTGAGCCTCGTCCAGGTGAACAGCCTGACATTCTACCGCTATATGCCGACAAACCTTATGATGGATACACGAATTTTCCACCTGGAACAGAAGGTAAGACGCGCCCCTATAACTGCACTCCACGCCATATCTACCTTGGAAGAGCCGATCAGAGAAAGTTCAGCATAAGAAACAGACCTATGCGTGCATGGCCTCAGCCTCCATCGGCTGGCATTGCTGGATCTCAGGGATTCTATTGGGACATCAAGAAACTCAGTCCTGAAGTATGGGAAGAGTATCAGGAGAAAATTAAACGAGGCGAAGTAAGAGACTGGTAAAAAGGGGGTGCTCTTATGGAACATGCAAAGGATTTAAAACCGCATGAGTTTTTAGCAACAATACTCGTGCCGGAAAAACAAACCAATCATATATGCTGGAGTTGTAAGTATTTCAAACCAGTGCTCAAAGGCTCTAAGTTTCCCCCGGCTGACCTCATAGGCTGGTGCAAGAAGATCCACTGGCCCTTCTACTGGTGCGTATCTGAATACGATATAGTGAAGAGTTGCTATGCCTATGAGAAACTGGAGTAATCCAGAACTTGGGCATGTCGCAGCCATGGTAACGGCCTGGAAGGAGGCATTCTTCTCCCAGGTCGGACCAGGAGAAGGATGGGAAGTTCTTTGCGACGAATTTCGAGATGAAATTCGGGAATTTATATATCCCTATGTTAGAAAGCTTTATCTACTACGAGTTATCCAGGAAGAAGAATTCAGGGAGTTCCTCCAGTTCTGCGACGAAGAGGTGGAGGAACTCCGAAGAATGATAGAGGAGAGAAGCTATGCCGGCAAAATGTAGAGTAGTAGTTTGCGGGTTTGACCCTATGCTGGTAAGGGGATACCTGAAGACTGGAGAGAGGGCTCTCTGGTGGTATCTACCGGATGAAATTTACGAAGAGTTTAAGGTAAAGTCTGGATATAAAATTAAGGGTAAACTTCTGGCTGTTTATAGTCCCAAAGGCGAAATGAAGGTTGCTACCCCTACAGAAGAATTGGAAGGAGCTCCCGGAACGGCCGGACCTCCAGAAGTAGCCGGTGATCCCTTCGTATGGGATACCACAAAAGAAACAGGTCTCGCTGTTCTTCTCCCTGCTAAAACCATTATTAAATATGGACTTACTGCTTTCCATTTCCTTGAACTCGTAATTGAATCGATCGTTAAAGAAAACGGTGACGAGGTGGAGGTTTATCCGGGCGAAGAAAGAATGAGTTCCAAGTGGTGGCCTGAAAATAGAATGAAACTGAGCTACTACATAGACTTTGTTGCTCCATAAAAAAACGCCTATGCCTGATGGGGAATGAGTTCTCCATCAGGCACAATTAAACCTGATAGATTCTTCAGAATTGATTCGCCCCATAACCAAAAATCCAAATTTAAGAAAGGAAAAGCTAATGGAAGCAGAAGATCTCCAGATGCAGACAGGATGGGTACGCCTTTCGGAAAAACTTTCGAATAATCATTCTTTTTTCAAAAATCTTTTTTTCTGGGAGGGGTTTGACATATCTTGCAATATTTATCTTCTGGTCACCCCTGAAGAAAGTCTAATTATAGATCCTGGAAATGACTATACGGCTTTTTATGATCTTTTCTCTCCGGATTCTCAGATCATACCCCCAAAAAAAATAAAAAAAGTGCTCCTTACCCATGGACACAGTGAGCATGCTCTGGGGCTATTTGAACTTTTGCGCAGTTATCCTTCTTTGAGGCTTCCCGGTGAAGGCGTTGAAATATATCTACACGAAAGCGCTCCTGAAACACTAAAAGAACTCGCTGAAAAGCTCGGGTGCAAACTCAATTTTGTTCAAAACGGAGATATTATAACCGCTGGGGAATATTCTCTCTCAGTCATACACACGCCTGGTCACACAACGGACAGCTTATGTTTCTGGCATGATGAAACCAAAAGCCTTTTTTCGGGCGACACAGTTCTACCCTTTGCTGTTGCATCACCCGATCCGGTAGCCGGAGGGCGTATAGACTATCATCTATTTTCCATGAGAATCCTGAGAAAAATGGAAGTTCATAATCTACTACCAGGTCACGGAGACATAGTGACTGGAGAAGCTAAACTAGTGTTGGACGGAAATTATGCAGGTCTAATTAAGAAAATCGTGGGACTTCAGTGTCCATGGCTCGAAGCCAGTCAAAGTCTCATGCAAAAAGGCTATATGGAAGAAGCCATATTCTGTTGCGACAAAATACTTGAGGAAGATCCAAATCATCCAACGGCTTTGTATTTTAAAGCCTGTTGCTTAAACGATACTTCACGCTTTGATGAAGCTCTTAAAGTACTTGAACATCTAAAAAGCACGAATAGTCAGATGATTCATAACCCTCTCTATCTCATCACTTATGGCTGCGCTTTGATGGGACTTGGACAGTATTCTGAAGCCATCACCAGATTTGATGAAGCACATCGTATCGCTCCATCTATAGAAAATGCTCTAATCTACAAAGGACTTGCCTTCTATCTTAGCGGTCAGGTGGATGAAGCTATGAACATAGAGATATTCAAAAACGCCTTTGTAGGGCACCTCAAGGAAGAACTTATAAAGCAGTATCAGAACACCTAAAATTGATTAAAGCCCGGGGAGTCTTCCGACAACTATGACAAAACCGTCTTCTCAGATCCCTATTTTTTTTCTGGTAAAAACCCCGGAGGTAGTAACACATTTCAACGCCTTATTTCACAAAGTAAACTGGAAGGTGACCTTTTGTGACTCTCCATTAGATTTGTTTGATCATATCAAAACCGTTGAAAAAGCCATTATATTTGTTGAAGGTGCCGTATCTCTCGAGGAGGGACCGGCTCTTTACGATGAAATCCTTAAAAGATGCCCTGAAGCTAAGATAATTCTTGTTTGTAGTCAGGCTCACCGAAAGCTCATAAAAGATATGATAGAAAAAGGCGGTTACGGATCTATATTAGAACCCTATGATCCATGGGAAATTACAACAATGGTAAAACATCTAATGGCTGATTTGGCAGAAAAGACTGGGTGAATAAAAAATCTAAAGTAATGCACCGTATTCAACCAGGTGTTCTAGAGCTCGATAGCATTTATTTTTCTGACGGCCGTAGAATTTTATATAGTGATAAACGGGGATATTCTCAAAGCCTCTGAGAGCCTTATGTTCTCCACCAAAACCAGGATCTATGTATTTTATCCCCTGTTCTATAGCATACATCATGGGCCAGTAATAACAGGTGCCGAAATGAAGAAAGGGCACTTCTCCAAAACATCCCCAATAGCGTCCAAACATGAAATCATTTTTATAGTAGAATAAAGCAAGACCGACTGTATTTTCCGATTGTTTTGCTACAGAAAAAAGGATTCTGTGGCGAAAAAACGGCTTAAGGAGCTGGAAGAAAGAAGAGTTAAGGTAAGGATGAGTGTCAGGTGGCATGTGTTTACACCACGTGGATTCATAACATTCAAAAGCCATAGAATATAACTCTCTTTCCGCATCAATCCCGGGAACCAGGCCAATCTTAACATTTGCTTCCTTCAATTTTTTGATTTCCCTCAAGATATTTCTTCGCTTGTGAGTCCCCAAGGTGTTGAGAAATTCCTCATAGCTCTGGTATCTGTTAGTCCATAAATAATGGTTGGTTACCAGCCCCATATAACCAAAACTAGTCAACAAATCATGAAAAGCCAGGGTGGAACCATCAAGAAAATACAACCTTACCGAATACAAGCCTCTGGTTTCGCACAAAAAATCTATATACCGAAGGAACAGTTCCCACAGGCTTTCTTTGTTGTGCTCTCTTCTTGCCAAAAACTGATAGACAGGAACCGGCGTAAAAGGAACGGTGCCAACAATACCTCGCCCGACAGGAACTCCCGTCATAAGGGCTACGTCGTTCATAAGTCCTGTTATCCCAAATTCGTAAGCTCCATGAGATCGCTCAAACATGGGGGCCAGTCCAATCAGCCGACTATTATGATCATAAAGAGCGAGGTAGAGAGGGAGGAAACCCCTATTTTGGCTAACCGTCTGAGATTCTTCAAGCACGTAAAAATATTCCCGTTCCATCATGGGAGCTGCATCCTGAGCCAGCATGTTCCATTCGAGAGGATTAATTTCCTTTACGGAATTGTAGATAACAAATCGGGGCTTAACAGTGCCCAGTTTTTTTAAAGCTTTCTCAATATCCTGTCGGCTCATTATAAGATGCATCTTCTTAAAATTAATTTCTCGTAGAGACTAATTACCCGTTCATAACGTTTTTCAAGGGAGCACATTGCTTTAACAATTCCGTATCCTGTATGTGCCCGTTTTTCAGCTTCTGCTCGGTCAGTCAAAGCTTCAACCAAAGCTCTAGCCATGTCTTCAGGATCACCGGGTTTTACAAGCCATCCCGTTTTTCCATCAATAATGAGTTCTGGATTGCCCGATACAGCAGTAGCTACCACAGGTCTTTTCATGGCAAGAGATTCTCTAAGAGCTCCCGTAAGGCCCTCTCCTTCCATCGACGAAGAAACTGACACATCCGAAGCAAAAAGAATTTCGGGGATATCATCTCTGTGTCCACAAAATACAAAATCGTTTATAAGTCCTAATCTTTTAACCTCTTCCATCACTTCCTGGTGATAAGTCACATCGTCTATCCTACCAACCACTACACATTTTACCGATATGCCGCAGTCCTTAACCATCTTGATTGCTCTTGCCAGATATTCTAAGCCTTTTCTCCTGTCCACAGCCGCTATAGACACCACAAGCCGATCATCCTGTCCCAACCCCAATTCTTCCCTGAAAAGATCTCCATTTATTCCATCATGGAAACGGTTTTCATCATAGCTTCCGTAAATAACTGTCACCTTATCTGCCGGGATGCCCTCATCTTCCACCAGCTTTTTCTTAACAGCTTCAGCTACAGCTATCACATGATCCAACCCACCTGATCGAAAAACCTGCCTTACAATCCAATTTGGTAATTCATAAGTCGTACCACGATTGATGACCAGAACAGATTTTTTAGACCTGGCAAGCCACCTTAAGCTGAAAAAGGCAAAAAGCAACGCCAGATTTCGATGGCAGTGAACCACATCCGGTGAAAAGTCTTGCAATAATCGAGCAAAGCGAAGATAAAAGAAAGGATTTTTCATGTCCATGTGAACTACGGGAAAAGGGAAATTTCTGTTTAAAGTTTTATCAAGGGGAAAACCTGAAGGCTTGTGGAAAATGCATAAAACTGAATGTCCCCTTTCAAATTGTTTTTTGGCAAGATCGAGTCCCTGAACGGCTCCTCCCCGAGAAATAGAACTATGAGTAAAGACATGAATAATTGCCAATTTTCGTCCCATATGTGCCCTCTTTTGACACCAGAAAAACGTTACCTTCTGTTAGCCGCCATACCTGAAGAATACTCTACCTTCCTTTCTTCAACCAAGCCATGGACAAGATGGGCAACTAAACCATTTCGTATTCTTATAGCAAAGCAACCAGGTAAATTGCTTTTTTTCTGTCCTACGGGAATGGGCATTCGAAACATCATTCTACACTGGGAAAACATAATTAACCAAACCAGGCCTGACTTAGTCATTTCTTTTGGTTTCTGCGGCGAACTTTTTTCATCAGATCACAGAAAAGTATTTCTCGTAACACATTGCTATCCTTTTCCACCAAACAGTTACTTCAAGCCTATTGAACAGCCTGTGTCCGAAGAAGTAATTGAGTTCTGTAATCAGCATCAAATTGCTTTGGCAAAAGCCATAACTACACCTATCTTCTTTCCAAAGAAAGACCTTCTAAAACTTCTTAGAACCCTTATCACGCCACGGGACATGGATCACTTCAAAACATATCAGACTATCGTTGATATGGAAAGTGCACTCCTTGCAAATCTTGCCTATCGTCTTTCGATCCCATTTTTATCCTTAAGAGCAACTACGGATGCTCACAACGAAGAAATTCCCTTCAATGTGGAAGAACTTCTAAACGAACAGGGTTTTGTCTCCCCTAAAAAAGCTATTTTGATGTTAAGCCGAAACCCGGGGTTATTACTTGACTTTTTACACTTCTGGCATGTGTCTAGATCGGCATCGACAGCTCTTGCAAGCACTTTACGTGAACTTATAAGACTGTCCCCTAAGGCTTTTGAACTCAGCCCCCCACAGGTAATCTTTCCTGGCTGAAAATCTTTTATGGGCAGGCTTTATTTCAGTTCCAGAACGTAACACAACACCGCAAGGGAAACCGCAGCATAGACACCGCTAACAATGTCGTCAAGCATAACTCCAATGAAATCTCCACGTCTATCCATATATCGAGCACCAGGAGGTTTAATTATGTCAAAGAAGCGAAATAATAAAAACCCTCCTACAGCCATAATCCAGAAGGGAAGGCTTCTACCGAGAAGCAATGGCACGACAAGGTAGCCGGCAACTTCATCGAGAACAAACTTTCCAGGATCTTTTTCATTCCACAACCGGCATGCATCTGGAAGAACAATCGCGCTCACGCAAAAAATTCCAACCATGATCCCCCCAATGAAAAAGCGCTCTCCTGAAGATGACGAAAAAATCATCCTTCCAAGACCGTGGATTAGCACACCGGCAAAAGTTCCCCATGTCCCAGGCATAAGGGGAAGCAATCCAAGCCCTCCAGCCGTGGAAATCCACATAGTCCAACTTGAAGATTTTTTGTTCTCGATCATGTTACAAAGGTCTCCGCCCGTAGATTATCAGCGTGGCGCCCGTTCTTCACTACCGGACAGGCAAATCGCACCGGAACGGCGATTAAAAGCGAATAGGGATGTTATCTGCGGTGTCAGAACCAGGCTTGCCACCATAATGACTCCCCCGGACAACACGAAAGCTCCAGAAATTCCAAGTTTTGCCGCGACAACACCTGTCAAAACATTTCCCGAGAAGGTTCCAAGAGTTCTGACCGTATAGACAACGGCAGAATTGCCACCCATGCGTTCTTCGGGAAAGAGCAAAGCCGTAAGTAATCCAAAGGAAAGGATAACGTATGTATCACCCAGAGTGTGCAACAATCTTATAATCACCATTCCGGAAAAGCTCGTAGCGTAAGCCGTAAGAATGTGGAAAAAGGAGGAAACCACGATACCCCCAATAAGAAAAGGAGCAATTCTCTCGGTTACATCAATCCACCGACCAGCAAAAGGAGCCAGAAATCCCATCCAGATCCCTATCGCCATATAAACAAGCCCTATCTCCCTGGACGAAAAGAAAAGATCATCCATCAAAACAGAAAAACCCGATTGTTCCACTCCAAAGTGAAGTCCATAAACAAAATAGAGAAGCAGGAAAAGAAGAGGAGGCTTATGTAAGATGTCTTTACAATAATCAAGCCACTTGAAAACAGAAAGCTTCGCGGACGGGAGAGCGGCAAAACACATCCCAAGAAATACGCCGACAAGAGCGGATACTTTCAACACAAGCCCATAACCACCATCCTGAATAAGCAGACCTCCAAGAAGAGGCCCAATTCCAAATCCCACAAAAAGCCTTGCTTGATACAGTGAAATGTTAAGCGCTTTACCTTCCTCCGGGATAACCTTAAGAAACAGAGCATACAGGACGGTCTGGAAAATCGCCCACCCTATACCTCCAATGAAGGTAACGCAAAGCAAAGCGAGAAACTCAGAAGCGTGATAAAGTCCAGCGATGTGGAGAAGGGTCAGCCCCAGGCCGATCATCAACATGCTTTTAGCGCCAACTCTATCTGACAACACACCAAGCGGGATCATAAAAATAAGCGCTGCAATGGAATAAACCCCCATTACAACGCCGGCTTTTTCTGGACTCAAATCAATGGATCTCAAATGAAGAGGCAGAAAGGCAACGATCATCCAGAATAGAAGCGTAAAAGTAAAACTACAGACGGGAAAGAGAACTATACGGTAGCGCTGAAGTGTTTTTATCATTCAGTTTATTGCTTCTCTACTTCTGTGAAAGCCTAGCTTTTACAAGCTCATTTACAAGCTTGCCGTCCGCTTTTCCCGCCACCTTGGGCATTATCGCTTTCATGACCTTACCCATATCCTTTGCCGTTACAGCTCCCACTTCCCGTATGCATTCATCTACAATCGCTTCCAATTCTTCCTGAGTTAACTGCTTAGGGAGAAAGGTCTCAAGCACAGTGATTTCCTGAGCCTCTTTTTCTGCCAGATCTTCTCTTCCTCCGCTTTTGAACTGTTCAATAGATTCCTTTCGCTGCTTGATTTGCGAAGAGATAATCTGAAGCAACTCAGAATCGTTGGGAATTCGCTTTAGATCCTTTTCCTTGTTCTTAACTGCGGTGAGAAGACCTCTAAGGGCGTTCTTTGCAATTTCATTTCGACTTCGGATAGCTTCCTTTAGTGCCTCTTCAATCTGATCTTTTATGCTCATTTTCTAAGCCTCTCTTTCATATTCTTTAACTACACTAAGAACTTCCCCGAGTTTTATCCTTTGGTCATATAGCGCCCGTCCTATAATAACCCCATTCAGTCCTTTTTTCGTAAGAGGTAAAAGTCTTACGACATCCTCAAGTGACGAAACACCCCCGGAAGCTATAACCGGATGATGAGTTGCATCAAGAAGTTTCTCCGTAGCATCAACATTTACCCCAGCATGAGTGCCATCTCTTGATATATCAGTATAGATTATGGCACCCAGGGGCATGTTAGTAATCTGCTCAATTATTTCGAGCACTTCAACTTTTGTAGTTTCCTTCCATCCTCGAATAGCTACAAAGCCGTCGCGAGCATCCAGTCCCAGGGCGATACTACCAGAGTATTTACGGCATAGCGATCTAAACCAATCAAGATCTTCGAAGGCTCTAGTGCCAACGATAACCCGGCTAACCCCGGAGGCAAGATAAAAAGCTACATCATCTTCCGTTCTTATTCCTCCCCCTACTTGAACCGGAATATCAACTTCTTTAGCTATGGAAATTACAAGCTCTCGATTTACAGGCGAACCTGCAAAGGCTCCATCCAGATCAACCACATGAAGCCATTCAGCTCCCTCATCTTTCCACCTTCTAGCAACATCTACTGGATTGCTGGCATAAATGGTCTCTTTTTCTGGATTACCCTGAAAAAGTCTTACACATTTTCCATTACGAATATCAATCGCAGGATATATGATCATGTGAGTTTACTCGGCTCCTTTCACGTCAATGATTTCTTTCAAAAAAGCTGGAGGACGGGTCGGCTTCTTGGAAGAATTCAGAAAAGCATGAACTGTATAACCTTCTGCTATCATCTCTTCGCCGGAACTGTCACTCTCAGAGTTTTCTTTGTAAATTCGATAGATAAATTTAAGTCGTGCAGGGGATGGAAGCGAAGCCGAGGTAACAATACGAAGAACGTCATCGTAATAAGCCGGTTTAAGGTATTTGCAATAAGCCTCTATGACTGGAAGATAGTATCCCTGTTCTTCCAACATGCGGTAGCTCATGCCTTTCTGCCGAAACCACTCACCTCTGCCAGACTCAAACCATTTTAAATAATTGCCATAGTAAGCCTGGCCCATTTGATCCGTATCGGCATAAAGCACTCTAATGCGCCCAACAACACTCATAAAACTTTACCCTTGCTGAGGTCATCACATCCCGTAAATCTATTAAAAAGTTCCCACCCAAATGGTATTGGGTTATGGCCCTGTTCAGACCTTGCAGTGTCTTCACAGAACTTTCTGGATTTTCCGAAGCCCTTTTTTTGCCCCGAAAAAACGTCCCAAACATTAGCTTCAAGATATGGAACCGGATCCGCCACATGCGTTCGAACTTTTATGGGCGTCAGGTGATCTGGAAGAATAAGTATTTTGACTGTCCAATCTTTTCTTTTTTCAAGATAGCCAAGAAGAGGTTCAACAACACGCCTATCAAGTTGTTCTATAGCTGTTATCTTTTTCTGAAGGTTTCCCTCATGACTTGTTTCATCAGGCGCTTCAATATGGATATAGACGAGATCGAACTGCTCAAGTCCCTCTATAGCCGCCTGAACTTTACCTTCGTAGTTTGTATCTAGGTAACCCGTCGCTCCAGGTATAGTCGGCACATCAAACCCCATGCATACTCCAAGACCTTTAAGTAGATCCACAGCGCTGATCATCCTTCCCTTGAGTCCGCAACGATCCTGGAGTGAAACCACACTGGGAGCTTTACCCTGTCCCCAGGGCCACACAGAAGTAGCCTGGAGCTTTCCCTCTCCCTTCCTTTTTAGGTTAACAGGATGGTTCTTTAGAATGGCTTCTGCTCGCTCAATAAAAGTCTTGAGCACCGGAGTCTTATCATAAACAGCCCAATAAGGTGCCACAGGCTGACCTATAATATCGTGGGGAGGAGTTGTTTCAAGGCTGTCATTTCCACCTTGCCACACAAGCACATGGCGGTAACTAACCCCAGGGTAAAGCTTCAAAGGCAAGCCATCAGTTGCCTTCTGAAGATCTTTTACGATTTCATGTGCTTCCGGCGTAGAAATGTGCCCTGATGAATAATCAACCATAACCAGGCCAGCATTTTCGGTGTTTTCCAGCGTGATCAAATTACAGCGAAAGGCAACATCTCCCTCGGCAAGTTTTATACCCATGGCGGCAGCTTCGAGAGGACCACGTCCTGAAAGAACTCCCCTAGGATCATAACCGAGAAGGCTCATGTTTGCCACATCACTTCCCGGAGGCATACCATCAGGAATGGTTCGCGCAAGTCCCATTTTTCCTGAGATAGCGATACGATCCATAGCTGGCGTATTGGCTACTTCAAGAGGTGTTCGCCCACCAAGTTCTTCAAGGGGATAGTCTCCCATTCCATCACCGACAATGATCACATATTTTGTCGCTTGAGCCATATTTAACACCTTTTCTCTTATTCACCTGCATCAAACCCTAACAGATGGATCTTCAATGCGTATCACCTGCGTTGGCGCTCGAACCACGTCAAGCTGGTTAATTTCTTCTATAGCTTTTCTTACAGCGCTTTCTTTAGCTTCATGAGTCAACATAACGATAGGAACGGATTCGTCGATGCTACTGGCAGAACGTCCTTTCTGGATAACTGCCGAAATGCTTATATCGTGTCTGCCAAGAATGCCGGAAATTTTGGAAAGCACACCAGGGCGATCCACCGCGCTAAAGCGGAAGTAATAGCTTGAAATAATTTCTTCCACGGGAACAATTTTAACGCCGCTTTCTTCAATACTTGGCATAGTGCTAAGCGGATCCATGCCCTTTATGAGGCTTTTCGATATATCGATAATATCTGCAACAACAGCGCTTCCTGTAGGCATCATGCCCGCTCCAAGTCCATAAAACATAGTTTCCCCTACAGCATCTCCGTGAACAAAGACAGCATTAAAAGCACCTCGAACGCTTGCCAACACATGTCCTGAAGGAACAAAAGCAGGATGAACTCGCAACTCCACTCCCTTTGAACTTTGCTTTGCTATCGCTAAAAGTTTAATCTGGTATCCGAACTCTTCTCCATACTGTATATCGAGCGTATCTACATGGCGGATACCTTCAACCAGTATACGATCAAAGGCGATGGGCATATTGAAGGCCAGGGAAGCCGCAATGGCTAATTTGTGAGCTGTATCAATACCGTCAATGTCAAGGGATGGATCGGCTTCGGCATAGCCAAGCCTTTGAGCCTCTTTAAGAGCAGCTTCAAAAGAAAGCCCTTCTTCTCTCATTCGAGTCAGGATGAAGTTACAGGTGCCGTTGAGTATTCCCACAAGCGTAGTAATGCGGTTTGCAGCAAGTCCTTCTCGAAGGATTTTAATGAAAGGAATTCCTCCAGCAACTGAAGCTTCATAGGCGATAACCCGATTATTGCGAGCGGCTATGGCAAACAGTTCATTACCATGATGAGCAAGGAGCGCCTTATTAGCCGTAACGACATGTTTTCCCTGTTCTAGAGCTCGCACGATAAAGCTTTTCGCAGGTTCAATTCCCCCGATCAACTCAACAACAATATCCACATCAGGATCATCCAGCACTTTGTTCGCATCTCTCGTTAATATCTCAGCAGGAACCGATCTAGGGCGAGGGCGTTCAAGGTCCTTGTCGGCAACCCACTTTAGCCGCAGAGAAGTTCCAAGCCTCTTTTTTATAACATCCTGGCTTTCCTGAAGGATTGCCACAACGCCGGATCCAACCGTTCCCCATCCAATCAATCCAACGCAGATTTCCTTCATTAAAAAATATCCTCCGTTCCTCTGCTTCCCTTTTTTCTAAGACCCGCTATTCAAAACCTTTTTAATGCCTCGAACAGCCTGATTTATGCGATGTTCGTTTTCCACAAGTGCAAATCGCACATATTCATCTCCATACTCCCCGAATCCAAGTCCTGGTGAAACCGCTACCTTGGCTTTTTCTATGAGGAACTTAGAAAACTCAACTGATCCCATAGATCGGAAAGGTTCTGGAATCCGTGCCCAAACAAACATAGTTCCCTTTGGAGGCTCCACTTCCCACCCTACGCGATTTAATCCTCGAACAAGAGTATCGCGACGGGAACGATAAACATTAACTATTTCATCCACACAAGACTGATCACCATTAAGAGCCACTATAGCTGCGATCTGCACAGGTTGGAATATGCCATAATCGAGATAACTTTTAATTCTGGTCAACGCATACACGATGTGACGATTGCCAACGCAAAATCCCACTCGCCACCCCGCCATACTGTAACTCTTGGACATTGAGAAAAATTCGACCCCTACATCCTTTGCTCCTTTCGCTTGGAGAAAGCTAGGAGCTTTGTATCCATCAAAGGTAAGATCTGCATAAGCAAGGTCGTGAATAACAATGATTCGATTTTCCTTGGCAAAGGCTACGATTTTATCAAAAAAGTCGGCATCAACCACAGTAGTGGTCGGGTTATGTGGATAGGAGATTATGAGAATCTTGGGTCTGGGCCAGGTCTGACGAAAAGCATGCTCAAGGTCTTCCAGGAAATTCCTATCGGGTCCTATGGGAATGGATCTAACGTCACCGCCTGCGATAATAACCGAATAGGGATGAATAGGATAGGTCGGATTAGGCACAAGCACAACATCGCCGGGAGATATGAGAGCAAGGATCAAGTGCGACAATCCTTCCTTTGCTCCGATTGTTACCACAGCTTCTGTTTCGGGATCTATTTCCACGCCGTAACGGCGAGCATACCAGTTAGCGATGGCTTCTCTTAGTTTTGTAATGCCACGAGAAGCGGAATAGCGATGGTTGTGAGGTTTTTGAGCCGCCTCCAGGAGTTTGTCAACAATGTGCCTTGGAGTTGGGAGGTCGGGATTTCCCATCCCCAGGTCAACAATATCCTCCCCTGCTCGCCTAAGTCTCATCTTAAGTTCATTTACCTGAGCAAAAACGTAAGGTGGAAGACGCCTCATGCGCCCTTGCTGTGTTATTTCATCAACGCTCCAATCCATAAAACACTCCTTACATAGTTCGAGTAAAACCAACTTAATTCTTAAATACCGACAAAGAGAAAATAAATTGAGCCCGACATAAAAGGAAAGTCAAATAAAAAAACCGAGGATGTTCTAAAAAGAAGTCGGTAAAGGCGAAAAATTTTTCGCCCTTGCTGTGGCCGCCGAGGACGGCGACCCTCCCAATATTTTACCACCGTCCTGGGGAGACGGCGTCCTCCCCGTCCTGCGAGTCTATGGAAAGAAACCGGACCCTACCCGGCTATCCCTGTCAACGGGGAGGTAAACCCCTCCCCAACCCTCCCCGTCAACGGGGAGGGAGAAAAAGTCCCCCGTTGACGGAGATAGTATGTAAGTTCCCCCATTGACGGGGGGATTTAGGGGGTAATACTTCCGTTAGGGGTAGGCCTCGTGCCTGCCCGATTATGGGGCAACCACAAGGGACTGCCCCCTATGATGATGCTTTGAATGACGAAACTCAGCTTGGGTAAACCTTTCCAGACTCAGGTAGCTGAAAAACAACTTCAATATACATGACTCACCACAATCGGGATAGGGGCGGTCAATTGACCGATCCCCTCCCACACCACCCGGCATGCGGGTCCGCACCGGGCGGTTCGAGAAGTGTAGGGGCAATCCCTTGTGGTTGCCCCGTAACCGGAATTGTAGGGGCAACCTCCGTGGTTGCCCCAGAATCGGACAGGCACACGGCCCTAGGATTGGGCAGGCACAAGGCCTGCCCCTACGGGACGGTTATCGTTATCTCTGGTTCATCACCGTCACCCTTTCAGGTGCATGTAGGGGCGCACGGCCGTGCGCCCCTACAATTTATTACGTAGTTTTTTAAAACATCCTCATAAAGTCTTTACTCTGATTTTTCAGCGTCTTTCTGACGATTTCCTTCTACTTTTCCGAATACAAACTTGCTGATAAGCTCTTCTACATCAAGCGGTGGAAGTGTATCGGTAATTTCCCCACCTGGTTGAATGTAAGAATCTAGTCCCCCCTGTGAAATGGCTATATACTTATCTCCAATGATGCCCATAGTTTTTATGGAAGCTATACAATCTTCAGAGAGTTTCACGTTCTTGTTTATGACGAGAGCAACCTTAGCTCGCCCGCTACCGTTCAGTGTTATATTTTCCACTCGCCCAATCTCAACACCAGACATGGTCACTGGTGCCTTTTTCTTAAGACCAGAAACATTAGAGAAAGTAGCGTAAACAATGTATTCATCGCGATTTAATATTCCAATCTTACCAAGCTTTAAGGAAACATACCCCATAGCTAAAATGCCCAGCAAGATGAAAAACCCAACCATTATTTCAATGCTTTTGTAGTTTCTTTCTCTGACCGTCATTTTTCCGTGACCTCATCGCTATTAAACTGTAGTTGTCAACATTAAAATATGTTCTACAACATTATCGACGTAATAACATAGTCGGCAACAAGAACAGTAACGGATGATGTTACCACTGCACTAGTTGTAGCTTGCCCTACATCTTCGGCTCCCATAGAACCCCTATCAACTCCGGCGTAGTAACCCTTATAAGTTGATATTGTGATGGTTAAGACGGCAAATACGAGAGACTTTACGATTCCCATCCAGATATCCAGCCATTCAAGGCTACGGTATATTCCATCCCAGTAGGCTCCAGGATTAACTCCTAAAAGTTCTACACCTACGAAGTATCCACCCCAGACCCCTACAACGTCAAATATGTGAGTAAGTAAAGGGAAAGAAATCAAAGCAGCGATAAGACGCGGGAGGACTAGATAGCCGTGAGGGTCTATTGACATACAGCGTAGAGCATCAATCTGTTCGTCAATTCTCATAATACCTATTTCGGCACACATAGCTGAGCCAGCACGTCCAACGATCATAAGCGCCGTAAAGACGGGCCCCAGTTCTCGCACAAGGCTCAAGATGACACCGCTCCCAAGCAACCCCTCGGAACCATATCTAGAAAGGGCATAATACCCCTGGAGTACCAGCACCATACCTGAGAAAGCCCCTGTAAAGATTATCACGAACAAAGACTTATGGCCGATGAAGTATATATTTTTGATAACAAGGCTGGTTTTCCCTGGCGGATAGACTATTCCTCTAAGAGTGCACAGGAAAAAAACCCCCATGCGACCCAAACCAAGGAGGATCCCAAGCCCCCACCTTCCAATTGTTACAAAAGAATCCATCAAGACATTCATTTTCGCTTCACCTTGCAAAGCCTTGAAATATAAGAATCGTAATCGTGCTGTTCCTCATCGGGACGTCTATTAAGAAACTGCTGAACTCGAGGATCCGGCATTTGTCGAATCTCTTCCGGTGTTCCCGAAGCAATAATTCTTCCCTGATCCATGACGATCATGAAATCGCCGATTTTAAAAGCACTCTCAAGTTCATGAGTGACGACTATGACGGTCATTCCGAAAGCTTCTTTAAGGGTAATGAGAAGTTCATCTAATCCGGCGGCAGTTATGGGATCGAGCCCAGAAGATGGCTCATCCACAAAAAGTATCTCCGGATCCATAGAAAGAGCTCTGGCAAGCCCTGCCCTCTTTCTCATTCCACCACTTAGCTGAGACGGCATTAGGGAACTAGTGCCGGAAAGCCCCACCATGTGAAGCTTCATCTCTACCATAATTTCAATAATTTCACGGGGAAGATTTGTGTGAACGGTGAGCGGAAGAGCTATATTCTGACCAACTGTAAGAGAATTAAAAAGAGCTCCGTTTTGAAAAAGCACTCCGATTCTAAGCCAGTAATCGCTCCACTCTTTGTGATTCCATTTCGAAACATCTTCTCCATCAATATAAACAGAACCAGCAGGGCTCTTCTTAAGACCTATAAGATGCTTAAGCAGAGTGCTTTTCCCACAGCCGCTCATTCCCATAATGACGAAAATTTTATGAGCATCAACGTCGAAAGAAACGTCGAAAAGAACCTGTTTACGGCCATAATAACTGTTAAGATTTCTTACGGAGATAAAAGCCTTATCAAAATAGCCTGTTTCCATTTTCAACAGTAAGAAACTCCTCAAGCTGAGCAAGTTTGAAAACTCGCTTAACTCTATCACTCGGATAGAGGACTCGAAACACCCCACCCTTTGCTCTTACATGCTGACAAAGCAGAACAAGTAGAGCAACTCCCGCCGTATCAATCCATTCTACCTCAGAAAGATCCACTGCCAGACTTTTAACGGTGCGGTTGCTTCGAAGAACTTTAAAAACTTTATCTCTTATATCCCGCACCACATCTCTATTGAACCTCCCCGCTAGAGACACAATCAGAGTGCTGTCATCATCCTGATACTTCTTTACATCCACCTTGCACATTATCACGTCCTTGTGCGATTTTCAGGGTGTTAAGCTCCTGCATTCCCCTGAGCAAGCATTTGCTGAAACAGCGCAAACACAAGGTAGAAATTTTCCTTTACGGCGCCTCGCCCTTTAATTACAGGCCCGTGTCCTGGCGCAAGAATTTCCACATCGAACTCCAGTAACCGTTCAATGCTTTTCATGAGCTGAAGGGGATCACCGCCTGGCAAATCGAATCGACCAAAACTTTTTGCAAATATCACGTCCCCGGAGAAAAGTACCTTTTCGTTCTCAAAATAGATGCAAATTGATCCCGGGGCGTGTCCCGGAGTTTCGATCACTCTAAAAGTGTGTTCACCCACCTGAAGCTTGCCGGGTTTAAGGAAAAAATCGATGTTAAAATTTGGTAAAGTTCTCCCTGTTGTCTCCTGCCAAAGCCTTGAGAATTCTTCTAGAAAGATCTTCGCATCCCTGTGTGCGGCTATCATTGTGGGCGTGTCTGCCCAGCGAGTTATAGCTTCAAAGTGGTCGGGGTGAGGGTGAGTAATGATCACAAGGTCAATATCATCGAGTGTTAAGCCATCAGCAGCCATAGATTTTGCCAGATTATCCAGCAGATGAAGATGTCCCGGATCTATTAAAACTTTCCTTTTTCCGCCGATAACATAGCTGTTACAGTTATTTTCAGTGAGACTTTCCCAGGGATAATAAAAGAGATGCTCTGTGAGTTTCATTCACCCCTCCTAAGGTCTTAAAAAAGTGTTGAAAACATCGTCTAAGATTTGCGCTTATGCTTTTTTTGGTGTTGATAATATAGACATTCCCATCCATCAAAAACAGTTCTTTTACCATTCGCTTAACTTCTCTACCGGTAGCTTCCTGAAACAGCACCACGATCTTATCGCTCATTCTAAGTTCAGTATCCACAAGAAATATTGCCAGGTCCGGTGAAAGATCTTCAAGCCTTCTCAAGAAAGCTTCAACGGATGGCTTTTCGACCCCCCGCGGAGGACTGGATTTTACCTCAAGATAAACAAGGCGTCCTTGAAGAATTGAAAGCACATCGTAATCGCCTCCATGGGGAGTTTCAGAAAATTTCACTCCAAAAAGGGTTGGTGCAAGGAATTCCCTTCGCATAATTTCAGCTACATACCATTCCAGAGTAGCACCGAAGCTTCTTACAGAAGGCCCTACATAGCGGTAGGAGTAAGAATCTTCACCAATCTCCACAAGTCCAGCCTGATGGATAAACCGAATGAAACTTTTTGCCACCCTGGGAGAACAGTAGCGACTTATAGTTCTCCAGTCATGGCCAGCTACTTTATGGATGAGATCTTTCAAGAAAAGTCTAAAGGAATACCTGCCAAGGTTTTTGTAATAAAGAAGATGTATTGACGGATCATTAGGGATTGGAAGGATTACCTCAGCAAAAGGATTAAAGGACACTATCTGAAGCCCTCTTTGACGCATAACCAGTTCAACGGGATGAACAAATCCGGCAGGGAAAGAAACTTCCGCCCATCCCTTTATCAACTCGGTCAGCATAGCAACTTGGTTTTCAAGTTGTTCGATGCGCCCAACAAGATTTCTCTCAACTTCAGAAAAACTCATCGATCTAGCACACATATAACTGTTGGTTGGTTCAAATTTAACTTAATTTCATAAATTCCATTTGTTGCCGTAACATGTAACACATACCCAAGCACGGAAAAGACTCCAAAAACCCCTTCCTGTCCCCTGTTAACGTAAGCCACAAAGGCCTTAACCCCTCTTTTTCTTGCCAGTTCGGCAAGCCGTTGTAGAAGAAAGCTACCAATACCGCGGCGCCCGTAATCCGGATGAACTGCGAAATCAACTTCAGCCACCATGGATTCTTCATCGAGGACGTATCCTCCCATGCCCACAACTTTCTCTTTGCCTTTAGAACCTTCCGTGGCAAGGATAACCATCTTTTGACGATAATCGATGGAAAGAATTTCTTGAACATTGTATTTAGGATAAACCTTCATAAGCGACAGAAATCGCACATAAGGTTCTACTCTGGGAAGCGAAGACAGGAAATTCCGAACGATGATTTCGTCTGAGGGTCTAATGATTCTAAAGGTAAGCCAGAGCCCATCTTCAAACTCCTGTCTGATTTCAACTTCATCGGGGTAGAGAGGCATAGCGGTGGGGAAGATTTCTCGCCTGAGGTAATTAAGCCTGTAAGCTTCTCGCATGAGATCTTCCCGGACATCAGGGTGAGCGATACTGATAAGCTCCAGAGCCCGTTCTCTCAAGCTTTTACCGGTTAGACATGCGATGCCGAACTCCGTAACCACATACTCAACCCCCCCACGGGTCATAACAACCCCACTTCCTTCTTTAAGCGAAGCCACAATACGAGAACTTCCAGCCTGATAATCAAAAGATGGAAGCACTACAATGTTTTTGCCACCGGGAGCGCGGCGAGTTCCTCTAAGAAAATCAACGGCTCCCCCAACACCGCTATAAATTTCGTATCCTACCGAATCTGCACAGACCTGACCTGAAAGATCTATACTCAGAGCCGAGTAAATACTTGTCATTTTAGCGTTCTTAGCGATTATCTTATAATCATTTGTGTATTCTACAGGGTGGAGTTCCACCAGAGGATTGTTATGGACGAACCGGAAGAGTTTTTCTGTTCCAATACAGAAACTAGCTATAATTTTCCCCGGATGAAGGGTTTTTTTAGCGTTTGTAATAGCGCCAGATTCAATAAGCGAAAGATGGGCATCTGTTAGCATATCGGTATGGACACCCAGATCTTTTTTACCTTTTAATGCATAAAGGCTTGCATTAGAAAGGCTACCTACTCCCACTCGTATAGTAGCTCCATCTTCTACCAGTTCAGCCACATAGTTTCCGACTGCTCTAGCCACTTCGTTAATTTGAGGAGGCTGGAGTTCGAGAAGAGGCTCTTCATATTCCACAATCGCATCGATCTGGCTTATGTGTATAAAAGAGTCTCCCAAAGTGCGAGGCATCCGAGGATTAACTTGAGCAATAACGTATTTTGCACTTTCTGTTGCCGCCTTTACTATATCGACAGCAACCCCATAGCTACAAAAGCCGTGCTCGTCAGGAGGTGAAACCTGTATGAGGGCAACATCTATAGGTAGAAGTCCTTCCTTAAAAAGTGTTGGAACATCAACCAAATTAACAGGCGTGTAATCGGCTCGCCCTTCTGCAACTGCTTCTCGAGTAGATGCTGCTACGAAGAAGGACTTAAGCCTGCATTTTTCTTGAAAACATGCATCAGTATAACGGCTTTTTCCAAGGCTCAGAATATGAAGAATTTCCACATCAGCAAGAAGAGCGATGCACTCCACAAGTTTATCCACAAGATGCTGAGGCTCACCACAGGCAGAACCTATAAAGACTCTATTTCCCCTTTTAACGACCTTCAAAGCCTTCTCTGCAGTTTTAATCTTGGATTGATAAAGAGAAGGCCAATTAGGTGAATAAAGAGGAACAGCAGAACTGTTGTTTCCCATAAAATTTCCCCTTTATTGTCGGTAGGATTTTGAAAAATATACCAACAGTCCACAGCCCACAATAATCATGGCAGCACAAAGTATTTGCCCCATTGTAAAAACCCCTAGGACAAATCCTATTTGCGGGTCCGGCTCCCTAAAAAATTCTAAGATAAACCTGATAATGCCGTATCCAGCAATAAAAGATGCTGTAACTACACCAGGCTTAGGATTCCTTTTCTGCAAAATCCAGAGAAAAGTAAAGAGCACAAGACCTTCCCCAAAAGCTTCATAAAGCTGTGACGGATGGCGTGGTACAGAACCTCCGTAAGGGAAAATCATAGCCCAAGGGACATTCGTTGGTCGACCGAAAAGTTCGCCGTTTATGAAGTTGCCAATTCTTCCGAGTCCTAATCCTATGGGCACTACCGGCACAACTGAATCTGAAAGCTCAAGGAAAGAAATCCCTCTTCTTCGGGAAAACCAGCATCCTGCCAGGACGGACCCTATAAAGCCGCCATGGAAAGACATACCTCCATGCCATATAGCTATAATTTCCAGGGGATTTTTTAGGTAAAATCCTAGATCGCCATACTGATAAAACAACACATAGCCAAGCCTTCCACCAACTATAACACCAAGAGCAAGCCAGAAAATTAGATCCTGCAGAGTTTCTCCCTTGAGTCCCAGTTTTAGAGCTCTTTCCTGACGTGGAATAAGCAAATAAGCAGCAAGAAATCCCAGAAGATACATCAGTCCATACCAACGGATGGAAAAGGGACCAATTCTTAAGATTTCAGGATTGATTTGCGGGTAAGGTATCATCCTTCCTCTCTTCCTTTAGTCACTTGAATAATCCTAAACTACAGATCCTTTTGAACATTGAAAGTTTACAACCTTACTCAATCAAAAGAAAGAATAAAAAAGGTAGGGAGTAAATCCCTACCCTTCTGTTCCTTATAGAATCAGAGTCTATCTTAAGCGGTTTTGATTTCGATTTTCTTGGGTTTAGACTTTTCAGCTTTAGGGATGGTAAGCTTCAGCACTCCATCCCTGTAAACTGCTTCTACGGCCTCAGGATTTACTTCAGCAGGCAAAGTAATCGATCTGCTGAAACTACCGTAGCTTCTTTCAATCCGATGATAGGATTCATTCTTTTCTTCTTTCTCCTGTTTCTTCTCACCCTTTACGGTAAGCACATTACCAACTATAGAAATGTCCAGATCTTTAACATCCACTCCAGGCAAATCAGCCTTAACTATAATATGCTCTTCAGTCTCAGACACATCGAAAGCCGGCACTATAAAATGTTCTTTTTCGAAAAACTCAGGAAGTTTCAAATCCTCAAACCATCTGTCAATTGCATCCCAAAAACTCATTCTCATAATATCGGGAAGCCGACTTGGTCTTGGAACTATTCTTGCCATAATGGTCACCTCCTTCTTCTAAGTTTCTGTTTTAATTAGACCTTTTCCAATTGTGAATTTAAACACTCTATAACAACTGTCAAGGTAGAGAATCTTTGAAAATACCTGGAAAATAACCCCGAGATGTAAGCTTTTAAGACATAATTAATGCATGTTTATGCCAATAAGTTAAAAATTAGAACAGATGAACTCCAAGTATGACCTTCCCATGGTAGGTTAAGACTCGAACGGGATATCTAGTTCCAGGACAGAATATATATCCTTCTGTTGTCTGCCCCGGGCTTAAAGAGGTTTTAACAAGCTTTCTAGACCATTTGATTTTCTCAGAGAGAGGCTCGTCAACAACAACAGCATCTCCTGCTACATTTACACAGGAGAAATCACCGGAAGCAATAGACAAAATATCAGAAGAGTTGTTCTCTATATGAACATAGAAAATATCCATTCTTACAGCAACATTTTCACCGGGAACAAGAGCAGAAATAGGCGAAGAGCCGTGGAAAGATGCACAAATTTTTATACCTTCCTTCTCGGCACAGGATATTTGATTTCCAGAAGAGATACCAATTCCTATCAAAAGACATATGAATAATATAAAAAACGATGATCCAAATCTCAGCAAAAAGGTCATTTTCCCTGCTTAGTCACTGACCCACTTGCCCTTGGAATACCGGAATATTTCGGTCATAGTAACCTGTTTGGTTTTATAAAAAGGGCCTTTTTTGGCTTCGTCTGCCGAAGAACCTTCAGATTCATAAATAAAAACTTCGTATTTAAGAATGCCGACATAAGGGGTTACTGGATTCCCTGTAGATTTAACTTCCTTATTAACAACTTTTATAAACTCCTGATATTGAGCAATCACAACTCCGGGTTTGGTCTGATCCTGCATAATACACGGTGTTTTTCGGCTGGAACATCCCTTCTCGGCAAAAAGTTGTAACCATTGATCGGAAAAAGTATCAAATCCCGTTTTTATAACCAAATCATCCTCTGCGTATGAATATCTGGACAATAACACAACAAAGGCAAGACAAATCAAAAACGTAACTGAAGTTTTGAATCTCATTTGCGACACTCTCTTTAATAAGAAGCCAGAACCATGGAATGCGACCTTCTCCATGATTCTGGCTTTAGATTATTTAAAGGATCAGTTTATTTTTCAACTTTCAATTCAACTCTACGGTTGATAGCTCGGCCTTCTGCAGTCTTATTACTGGCTTTTGGTCGAAGTTCACCATAACCAACCATTTTCATCCTGTCGGCTTTGATGCCTTTACTGATGAAGTAATCATAAACAGACTTGGCTCGTCTTTCGGAAAGCTTCTGATTGTATTGAACGGTTCCTATAGAGTCCGTATGTCCTTCGATGACCACTTTGATTTCAGGATGCTTACTTAGAATTCCTACAGCCTCATCCAGCACGGGAACCCATTCCGACTTTATATTGTATTTATCAAAGTCAAAATGGATGCCTCGAAGGACAATCACTTCTTCCTTATCGGGCACTTCCTCATAGAAAACATCCTTAACGAACTGTTCCAGTACAGGTCCGTTATAAACTAGGACACCGCCATCAGCCATAACACACTTACCAAGTTTGTTTATATCTTCCAAGATCTTCTTCCCCTTAGGAGAATCTGCAAAGGAGACAACATGGAAGCATAATCCCGGATATTTATTAACAAGAGCCTTTGCTTCTCCTACAGGATCAGATCCAAGATTTGCTTCTCCATCAGAAAAGATTATAACAGCCTTTCTTCCCTGCATCCTTGAAAGAAGAGGGTCTATTCCTTTAATTCCAGGGCCCATGGGCGTCATTCTCCCGTGGATTTCAAGATCTTCTCTTATCTTGGCGATAGCGTTTCCAAAGGTCACCCTTTTGTAAACTGTTGGAGCTAGAAGTTCCTGAAGAGGCGCAAAGAGTTCAACTGCTCCTTGATACCCAAGTTCAGGAATAATTCTATTCATATCAGCAAGAACCATCTTTGCAAGTCTAATTTTGAGTTCTTCTATGTTTTTGTGTCTCATATACATTGAACCGGACTGATCTACAAATAATACGAAACTGTCAATCTTTGGGACTAGCTTTGCTTCCGAAAACCCAGCAAATAATCCTACCAGAGCAAAAATAACCACGACTAAACTCAAAATTAGTCTATTTAAAAATCTCACCATGGTCTACTCCTCTCTTTAAAAGGTTCACACATCTAACTTCCTGTAACTCCCACCAATTACAAAAATGGAAAGAAGTTACAGGATAACCACATTAAACCACCCTTTTTACCCAAACCAAACTAAGTCGCTCGGTCCCGTCATACTTACAAAATCTACTTCCCGCATTATCACTTAACTGTTTTAGGCTAAGAAAAATATCGAACTCTTTCTCTACAACAACGTTGCAAACATCTATTGGAACTCTCTGAACAAAATCCAGTTCTTCTTCACTCCATAACTCCCAGGCGATATCTTGAACACTTTTCTCCAGCATTCGTTGAGAACAAACTTTATAGCAGGCACCACATTCACAGCGGTGAATAGAATCAAAATCGAAAGACAAAGAAAGAGAAGCATTGCAAAAAGGACATATAATCACATGATAAGCGTTCAATCCCATAGAAAATCCGGTCCCCCTTGGTGATTTAAATAGCACTGTCGTTTTCACTCACTTTCCTCAATAATGATGTCGGCTTCGCTACCACAAATGGAGCATTGTCTATGTTCTTTCTTTAACTTATCCTGTGGTCGCTCCGGGACTTCAACATAAGAACATGTTATGATCATTTCTGCCTCATTCCCACAGTTTTCACAGTGGCAGACTTCTTTACGAACTTCCATGGAAACCTCCTTTTCAAAAAATTCGACCCACATTTCCTTAAACTTCAAAAATACTAAACATAAAAAATATAAAAGTCAAAAAGAAGTTAATCTTTTTAAAATTCCTTTTTTCGGGAAACTATGGGAAATTATTGCTATTTTATAAATCTATCATTAAATTGATTTCGACTAACTACAGTCACTTCTGTTTTTCTCACTTTATTTCCACACTTAAGCAAAATTATTATACTGGAACCTTTATCAGCATCACTTAGGGAAGCAATAATCGATGCGGACTCTTCAATCACATCCTCCCTAATATCGTTACAGGCATTTAATAAAAGCCCTACAGGACCCGGAATCCCTTCACAATAAAACAATACATCAGACAATCCTGCCAAGGCGCTTAGAATTGAATTGTCGCTGGAATGACGCCCTACGAGAAAACAATACCTTCCCCCAACCACAAAAAATCTCCCGTGTTTGATCAATTCAGCATGTCGAACTCCTGCATTGGGAATAAGGTGCAGCAACGTTTTAAGCTTTTTTGAATAACCTTCTTTAGTAAGCAAGCAACCCCCACCAGGGGTGTCGTATTCCTTGATAGAGTAATGCTCAGCAAGCCTTAGCTGTTCTTTACGTCCTCGCCCACTTATTGCAAGAAGTCTTGAGCGATCAACCAGTCCCAACCTTTCTGGCTCAGTAGCAGGAAGAAGACGTGCACTTAGAGGTCTAAGGATCTTTCCCTCATATCCCGAAAGTTTTTCAACTGCCTTTAATGTATCCCGTCGCTGGCTCATAGGGCGTTGCCCCAGCACTTCCCCAGTAAAGACGAATTCCGCTCCCTCTTTTATCATAACTTCACCGGCTTTTCTTATCATGAGCGCATGACAATCAATGCAAGGATTCATGTTTGCACCATAGCCATACACTGGCGACTTCACAACACGAAAATGTTCTTCACTGATATCCAAAACCTTCATAGGAATACCAGCCTTCTCGCCAATCCTTACAGCCTTGCTACAATCCCAAAATGGAGTTGAAAAGGTAACCCCTATAACATCGATTCCCTGATCCTGAAGCACCTTTGCTGCAATAAGGCTATCAAGTCCACCGGAAATAAGTCCGACCGCTTTAACTTTTTTAATCCCTTGAGACATCCAGTTCCTCGTCCCACGAACCGCTTCTAAATCCGTTCACATCAACCGTGACCCATCTAAAACCGGCCCTCCTGGCTATTTCGGAAACTTCCTGCCAAAGGCTATGTGACAATTCCGCCTGAGGATTAAAAAGGTCTGCTTCAATTCTTACAAGTCTGGCATCTGGATGGATGCGTGCTCTGACCGGCCCTTTTATTATCGACTTTAGCTTATCTTCAATAGCGTCAACAGTCCGCAGGAAAGAAAGCTCGAGCCTGTAGTTATAAGGAAATCGTGTCGCAAGACAGCTTTCTGGAGGTTTATCAGCAAACACAAGCTCGTAGGCTCGAGCAAATTCTCTCACATTATCTTTTGTCAAACCAATTTCAGCAAAGGGACTTCTAATTCCCAGTTCTTTTAAAGCTTGCACCCCGGGTCTGTATCCCAGCTTTTCATCTGCTGTTGTTCCATCAAGAAGCCCGTCACATCCCCTTGCTCTAGCCACGTCAAGCAAAGTTCCCATCAACAACTTCTTGCAGGCATAGCACCTATCAGGACGATTCTCCATCACCTGAGTCAGGCTCAAAAGATCTACAGATAAGAATTCCGCATCAGTCCATCCATATATTTCCAGCATTCTAGAACGATGAACTTCTTCACCGGAAGGGATAAGGACGTGTTTTGCGCAAATAACAACTGCCCTTTTCTTCAACTTGTTGCGAACAAACCACACCAGAAACCCGCTATCCATGCCACCGGAAAAAGCTATCGCCGGCATGGAAAAACGAGATAAATATTCAGCAAGACGATTTTCCAGGGTAAAATCCGTCATGGCGCCATACCGGGAAAAGCCGGTGCTCCTGGAAGAAGTTCCTGCGGCTGAGCCAGGAAAAACTGACCTTCTTTGATCCATTTTTTCAGTATTTCGGCAATCTCAAGCGCTCTAACGTAGCTAGACAGTGGAACAGTAGGAACATCCTTACCACGAATTTTAATAACACCACGCTTGAGTTCCGCATAGGACACCTCCGCAAGAGGTTCAGTTTCCGTGAAACTGTAATCGCGAACCGGTACCAGGATGTCCTCGTCGCCAACACCAGTGTAATAAGCCATCTCTTCATCAAGAACAGGAATTGCAAGCCCGATACCTACAGCTATTGAACATCCATATCCAAGCATGCTTATTCCCACAATCCAGCGAGGGTTCATCTTCTTAAGATCCCCAATAACCATGATCGTTCCTGCAGGGGCTTTAGGAATACCTCGCTCAGTTCTTGGTATGCTGGGATTGTGCTGAGTTCCGTGCCATACAACATATCCCTGAGTGCCACCGAGGAAAATTCTCGTGCCAACCCCTATTGTTCTGTAATATGGATCGTTAAGAAGGGGGCTCAAAGCTCCCGACGTGGAATAGTTCGCATTACCCAGCTTCGGTTTCAAAACCCCCATATAGGTATAGAGCGTCTTCGATGATAGATTTACAGCACAGTTATAGTTCTGATAAGCATTTCTCGGATTGCAAAGTATTGCGTTAGGTAGATCTTTAAGATAGACGGTCTTTTCCACGAACTTATTTGGATAGCAATCCGTGCCGTAGGCTTCAGCTCTAAGTCTTACCGGTTTGCCACTTACAAGATCATGTATTACATGCCCTCCACCATATTCAAAAAGCCCGGGGTGTATCTTGTTAAGAGGATCATTCGTAGCAGGTTCGGTAGCTCCAATGTAAATATCAACGGCGGCAAGTCCAGCATAAGCCGGGACATCGTTAAGCCAAACTCTGTGAGCTTTAATTGGGGGCTTGGTATGCCCAAAGTTTATAAACGCACCGGAAGAACACATTATTCCAAAGGTTCCCGTCGTTACCACATCCACCATGCGAAAAGCTTCGGATTCACCTTTTTCTCTCACGATCTTCGTCATTTCGTCTGCGGTAACGACGACAACCGTTCCTTTTTTGATTTTTTCGTTTATCTCTTCATATGTCTTCCGTGCGGCCATTGGCATACCCTCCTTAAATAAAAAATTTCAACCCCCCTACTATACCCCTTAAAGAACAAAAGCTATAAAAACCTGGCCGAGAAAAATCCCTCCTCTCTATCTAAAAATTCAGGCTAGCTGTCAATGAAAGCGTGAGAATTTTAGAAAATTACTCTAGAATGGACACAAATTATGAAGACTCAATTCTTTCCTTTCTCATCATCTTCTGTTGAGTCCATCTTTTTCTCAATTTTATATCGAAGAACTCTTTCTGAAATACCCAGGAGTTCGGCAGCGCGAGTCTTAATTCCCCCGCTTTTCTTCAACGCATCCTGGATACGGCGATCTTCAAGCATTTGAACAGCATCAGTAAGAGGAAGGTTCCATAAAGGACACAGTCCAGAAATGCCTTCTCCTAAAGGACATTCAACGCTCCTTTTATCTGAGATTGTCGCACTCCAGATCTGCATATCTTCTGCGGTAAGCCATTCCTGATCTGTGAGAATGACGGCTCGTTCTATTATGTGTTCAAGTTCCCGGATATTTCCCGGAAAGTTGTAACGCAGAAGCTTTTCAGCACCATCTCTGGAAATCCCCTTAATGTCTTTTCTAAACTTACGAGCATACTTTTTAATGAAGTGATTGGCTAAGGACAATATGTCCTCCCGACGCTCCCTGAGAGGTGGAAGTTTTACAGGAAAAGCGTTAAGTCGCCAGTAAAGGTCTTCCCGAAACTTTCCCTCCTGAACCATTTTCTCAAGATCTCGATTTGTTGCGGCTATAACTCGCACATCTACCTTTATCTCTCTGGTGCTACCGAGCCTCAGGAATGCCCCATCTTGAAGGACCCTAAGTAGTTTCGATTGAAGGGGCAAAGCCAGATCGCCGATTTCATCGAGAAATAGAGAACCTCCATGAGCCATTTCAAAGACGCCCAGTTTTAACCGATCAGCACCTGTAAAAGCTCCTTTTTCGTGTCCAAAAAGTTCGCTTTCAAGTAGCCCTTCCGGTATGGCAGCACAATTAATTTTCAGAAAAACCTTTTCTTTTCTTGCGCTCAGTTTATGAATCAAATCAGCCACAAGTTCTTTACCTGTGCCCGATTCCCCCAGGATAAGAACAGTGACATCCGTTTCAGCAACTTTCTTAACAAGTCGAAGAACTTCTTTCATTGCCGGACTTTCTGCAATGACATCCATATATTCAGGGGAAGCGTATTGTCTGAGAGTGCTCTTTAATACCTCTACTTCTCGCTCCAGATTGGCCTCTTTAAGAGCCTTTTCTATTATCACTAGAAGCTCTTCCAGATTAACCGGCTTGGTGCAGTATTGATACGCTCCAGCTTTCATGGCTTCTACGGCTCGACCTATAGTCCCAAAAGCCGTGATCACAATAAACTGCGTAAAGGGAAAGTGAGTCTTCACCTCGGAAAGAAAGCTCACGCCATCTTTACCAGGAAGATGCCAATCCAGAAGCACCACATCGTAGTGAGTTGATTTCAGCTCCTTTTCCGCATCTTCTGCTCCCAACACATGGGCAACATCGTAGCCGTGATAAGCGAGATATTTTTCCAGAATCCTGGCCTGACTTTTATCATCTTCCACAATGAGAATTCTTGCTTTCTTTTTTGCCACCAAATTCAACTCCTCCCAGGGGTATCGTCATGATAAAGATGGTTCCCCTATCTTTTGAAGACTCGACTTTAACAGATCCTCCATGAGTTTCCGCTACCTTTTGAACAATGTAGAGTCCCAAACCGAATCCCTGATTTTTGGTAGTGTAAAAAGGCTCGAAAATCATCAGCCTATCGCTATCTGTAATGCCGCAACCGTTGTCTTCCACAGAAAAAACAATATTAATGCCCTCCGATTTTACGCGGAGCACGACCTTGCCTTCTCCGGGTGTAACAGCTTCAAAAGCGTTTCTCAGCATATTTTCCAGAGCTCGCAAAAACCACTTTTTGTTGCCTTTAATACGAGCGCTTTCGCAGGAACAGTCAGAAAAAAAGGCTATACCCTGGCTAGACGCTCTCGGACTAAATTTGTTTTCCAGTTCCATTATAATCTCTGCCACGGAAAATTCTTCAAGCCCAGAAGAAAAATCCCTGTGTATCCCGAACAATTCGCCGGAAAGCTCCTTCAGCTTATTAGTCTCGGCATTTAATATTTCCATCATATCTTGAGATACTTCCCCAGTTTCTCGCATGTATTGAACCGCCATAGAAATGGTATTCAAGGGATTACGAATTTCGTGGGCTATCATGGCGGCGAGCTTTCCAGTGACAGCAAGTTTTTCAGAAGCATTAAGCCGTTGTTTTAATTTTTCTTCCTTTTCTACCAGGCGTTTAAGATGAAGCCATACAAAGAAAAATAAAACGATAATGGATCCCCCTGCAGCACAACTCAGGAAGATCAGACGATAAAAGGCTTTAAGCTGTTGAGTCGTATCAACAGCGACGACAATAAAAAGGGTTTCTCCTGGAAAAACTTCTATTGTTCGGCACAGGAAATATATTGCATCTCGAATAGTCCCGTCAGAACATGAACCAGCGTCTTCTTCTCTGAAAATAAACTCCGGCGGGAAAGTATTTACTATAACAGGTTTTTTATTTTCTTCGCGGATTAACACCCCGTAAAGAGCTGGATGTTCCCGGAGTTCGTCGTTTAACCATTCGAGAGACTTTAGATACGGAGGTAGATCAAGAGCGAACCTTGATATTTCAAGGTGTCCTTTTATTCTTGATACAACAAATCGAAGATTTCCTTCTGCATCCAATCGCCGGTGAAAGTCCATAGAGCGATAAAACACTACAACTTCCAACATCAAAAAAGAGCAGATCAGTGCTACTCCTGCGATAAAAAGCAGAAAAAACGGGTTCTTCTGTTTTTTAGAAGAACCCGTATCAAACATCGTGGTTACTCCCTCCAGATCCAGGTATTAATCAATCTTTACCATCGTCCACGTCCACCTCTTGGACCTCCACCACCCCACAATGGATAACCATTGCTGTCTCTCAGCTTGATATCTCCACTCGGTGCTCGAATAACCGACGGGACAATCAGTCCAGAGGATTGAAATCCTTCCACTTCCACGTTGTCACCAACGTTCAGCTTGTAACCCTTATCCTGCCAGAACCACCATGGACCAAGTCTTAGAGTATAAGTCTCACCTTTAGGAGTTTTAAGAACAGCCATAGGGAAAGTAAGAGACTCAATTTTACCACTTACACTGATTGGTGACATAGAAGCCACGCAGGGGCATATCCCCGTTGTGGATTGCTGAGGCGGCTGAGCGTAACCTGTTACGCTTATGGCTGCCATAACCAGCCCCAATATTAGAGCCAGCACAAATTTTCGTCTCATGACTATCCCCTTTCGTTTTTTACTCATTTTTTACCTCGACCTGGGACCATATCCCTGGTAAGGTCCTCGGCGCATTTGCATCTGTTGACCAGTGCCAGGCTGCATGGTTGCGTTAGGTGGACCCTGACATCCTGACGTGATGGATAGAGGTCCTGTACCATCCATTGCTCCTCTACCACGCCCGGCATAGGATGCTGAAGCCACAACCAAAAGCATGGCAAGAACCATAACAAATGAAACTAACTTTTTCATTTCAAATAACCTCCCTTAACATTAGAGTTTACCATCCTTGCTCCCAGGTGCGCACAAGGTGAGCTTTCGTTATTAATTTAAAGCACTAAACGTGCCATCCTAGAACAGTAAAGGTCTGGTGGGGAGATTAGCCCAAATAGGCGTGGGATCGAAGCAGTTTATACCTTTTAAGATCGACAAGATTGTCGAACCGGTTCGACAAAAGTGACGCTTACAGAAGCGATTGAAAAACCTTTAGAGTCTCAAAGGCGGTTTTTTCCCACGAAAATTGCGCTGCCCGGCAAAACCCACGTTCAACGAAGCTCTGGCGCATAGAAGGGTCATCCAGAAGAGCAAGAATGGAACCTGCAAGCTCTCCCGGATTATGGGGACTTACAAACACTGCGGCGTCCCCAGCAACTTCGGGGAGACTTGATGTTTTTGCACAAATTACCGGGCATCCGCAGGCCATAGCTTCCAGTATCGGAAGTCCAAAACCTTCGTAAAGGCTTGGATAGACCATCATACTGGCACCGCCGTAAAGTGCTGCTAGATCTTCATCCGGAATATATCCAAGTAATCTTACCCTAGTTTTATTTTCTAACCGCCTTATTTCATCTTCCAGTTCACCATATCCCCATCCTTTCCAGCCCACGATCGCCAGCGTAAGATCTTTTCGATCCGCAAGGAATAGAGCTCTCAAGAGAAGCTTAAGGTTCTTTCTCGGATCAATACTTCCCACGGCGAGAATAAAAGGCGGTTTTAAACCGTATCGATCCATCGTTTCTTTTACAACATGGTAAGGACGAGGATGGAATGCCTTTGACGGAGCAAGATGAACAGCTGTTACCTTTTCGGGAGCAACAGGGAGATAGTGAAGAATCTCATCTTTCATAAACTCGGAAATAGTAAGAATGTGATCCGCCCAAGTAAGCCTCTTCAGGAAGAAAAACCTGAAAAAAGCAACTCTATCCTTTGGATGCATGTGAGGCATTTTAAGAAGTGAAAGGTCGTAAAGAGTAAAAACCTGGGGGCAAGCTGAGATTTTCGCTGGGAAAAACCCTGGTTCATGATAGATTAAAGCCTTTACATTCTTTACAATTCTCTCGAGCCGTTTTTCAAACACAAGCCAGTAAGCCACTCTAAGCCATGTTACTACCCACCAAGGGAATTTTCCCAGCGTATCTATTCTTGAAACAAATTTTTCTGGATTAGCGGAACGTGGGATGGTTTCTTCGACTTGCATACCATCGAAGAATGTGAGATCGCAGCATCCGAATTCCATAATAGATGCATAGAGAGATTGAACATACCGACCGATGCCTGTAAGAAGTCCCTTCGCCGGAAGGCTGTTAACCACAATGCGCACTATGTTACTCCTTTAAGGCACCTGCATAGCCACTCGCCTGAGATCAGCTTCAACCATTATCTGCACCAATTCTTCAAGGCTGGTCTTTGGCACCCAGCCAAGTTTTTCTCGAGCCTTTGATGAATCTCCGATAAGAACATCTACTTCTGCAGGACGGAAAAACTCCGGGGACACTTCCACAAGGACTCGCCCCGTTTTAGCATCCCGTCCCTTTTCATTTACACCCTCTCCTTCCCAAACGATATCGATATCCACGGCGCGGAAAGCCATCTCAGTGAATTCGCGCACGGTGTGAGACTTTCCAGAAGCCACAACGTAGTCATCGGGCTGATCTTGCTGAAGCATAAGCCACATCGCTTCTACATATTCTTTAGCATATCCCCAGTCACGCTTAGCGTTCAGGTTACCAAGAATGATTTTATCTTGAAGCTTATGTTTGATTCGTGCAACTCCGTAGGTAATTTTCCTTGTGACAAACTCAAGGCCCCTAAGAGGCGACTCATGGTTGAAAAGAATGCCAGAGCAGGCAAATAAGCCATAGGCTTCACGATAATTTACCGTCATCCAGTGAGCGTAAAGTTTTGAAATAGCGTAGGGACTTCTGGGATAAAAGGGGGTTTTTTCGTTTTGAGGGATAGTCTGAGCCTTACCAAACATTTCTGATGTGGATGCCTGGTAGAATCTAGTTTGCGGCGAAAAATGCTTTACAGCTTCAAGAATTCTCAAAACACCCAGAGAGTTAACCTCGGTTGTCACATAAGGCTGTTCAAAAGATGCGCTCACAAAACTCTGAGCTGCCAGGTTGTAGAGTTCATCAGGTTGAAGTTTTTTAATCACATCAATAACGTTTGTTTGTTCCATAAGATCCATGTAAACGAAGTTAATGTCCGCCGCAATACCGAGTTCTCTTAGTCTCCACCAGCTTGAATCGCCACTTCGTCTGTCTGCTCCCCATACTTCGTAACCCTGTTTCAGAAGAAATTTAGCAAGATAGGCACCATCCTGACCTCTAATACCGGTAATCAAAGCTCTTTTGGACACCGTTTCCTCCTCTGGAATAAATCTTAAAACAAGAACCCCCTTTGGACTTATAGAGTTCCAAAATTAAACCTTTTTTTATCTCAAGACAATCGAATTATATACATTTCCAGAGGTAGGCAGCCAGGAAAGGACTCAATATTTGATCTGCAGGGGCGACGCATGTGCCGCCCCTACAAAATACCTATGAGACTATTGCCAGGACAACTCTGTATGGAAAAAATTTTTCGAGGCCTCTCGCCGTTCACCAACTGTCCAAATAGAAGAAATATCTCGAACAGGCTTGCGCTACAGCGGGCTTATCAGGAACTATTCCAGGGATTCTCTTCGGAACAGGTTAAGCCGGGGATAATTCCTGCAATGACTTTACTTAACCAATCCTATTCCAAGTAAATACAGAACATCCCAATCATCAGGCAAGCCCAAAACGTTTCTTACTTCCACATCGTAAAATGCTCCCACCCCACAGCATCCAAGCCCAAGAGCTTCAGACACAAGATAGATCCGTTGACCTGCCCGTCCTGTGTGAATGAGTAGGTTTCTGTAAGCTCCAGGGCCGCTTCGCTTTTCCGCCTCGGCTATGCGAGCAACCATGATAACATGAATTACAGCGTCTCCAAGCCACGTTTGATCCAGAGATGCATGAGCAATAGAACGAAGGAAAGTTCCTTGCTTTAGCAAAGAAAGCCTCGCCCCGTTGTTCCCCGCAACGAGTTCGTAAATACCATTGGGGAACGACTCTTCACACCTCTCCATAACGAACAGTATTTTGAAATCATCAATAAAGAGAAAATCCTCGAGAGTTCTAGCAAAGCTCACAACCGCATTAGATTGAATAGAACGTATAAGATAGTTCCTTCGCGAGCGTCTAGATAAGGTTGCACTGGCAAAAGGCACATTCAAAGGGATATAGTCGGGAGCTATTTCGCCTTTAACTTTCTGATCGATGGCAGACTGAAGTTCAGCGCCTATAGAAACTATATCTCTAGATGTGGCTTTAGAAACTTCAAGGATGGATGGCGGAACAGGGGCTCGTTTTGCCACTTTGCTGAAGGATTTAAGATATTCCGGATCAGCACTGTATTCCATATTCGAGTAGTCAGGAGAGTTTTCAAACACTACTGTTCCCAGAACTATTTCATGTTGAGGATCGACAGCCAGTAGATCTTCCCAGGATGAGGCACTCTGAAGCGGCGGCCTGGAAGATGTCCTGAATACGGGATGAAATCCTACAGCCTGTCCGGCAAGGAAGACCTGTTCAAGAAGATGTCCGCAATCGAGCAGAACGTAGCGGAAAGCACGTTCGCGGTATTTACAGGAGGAGCGATAAAAAATTCCTGTTACAAAAGCCTGAAGCGCTGGCGAAGGATTACGGGATTCATCTAATCTGGCAAGTTCTGTAAGGCTGTGGCGTCCAGCGTTGTAGTTATAAATACCTGAGCGAAGTTCAGGAGCACCGCAAACAGCTATGTAAAGTTCTGCGGGGTAGAGAGCTCCAGCCGATGGGACCGTGCGAAAAGAAAACCGCTCATCTCTAAGCACTAAAGTGACACCGTAACTCAAAAACAGGAAAGAACTGAGAACTGGCAGGGAGAATGACGAAAGTCGGGATGATACTCCTGAATCAGATCTTTGCAACAGGATTTCTTCCAGAGTTGAAGACGGGAAAGTAATATCTCTGGGAAGAGAAACTGTTGGGAGACCGGGGTAAACTTTAAAAACTGAAGGCACATCTCCTCTTTCCCACCACCCTCCCCCCAGTTTTCCTCTACTATATGTTGTTTCTCTGTAGTATGCCCATCCTCCCATTACTTAATCCTTATATTTAATTTGCATCATAGTTTCTAAAACACTCAACCAACGGGAAGTTATGCCCTGGCAGCCTACCGTTATCTTTTAACCACCCCAGGGAAGATTAGCATAAATTTCCTGGAGCTTGTCACGATAGGCTCTGAAGAATTCCTCATGGGTCTTTTCCCACGCCGAAAGCATCAAAAAGGCTCTACGAACTTCACCTGAGGCTTTTTCCGCCATGCGAGCGTAAAAATCGCTTATGTCCTTTTCGATAAGCCAGGCGGTATTGAAAACGGTAATGTCCGGCACCATAGAGCTATAAACCGATTCTGACAAAAATTGCGACTCAGCTCTTTTAGTAAAAAAATCGGTTGGTTGAAGGCTTGCATCAAGTAGAGCATCCACATTCACCTCTTCGCCCTGACGTAACTTCTGAAGAATAGAATTTATAAACCTGATGTGTTTTTCCTCTTCCTCGATAAGGGTCTTGAAGGCTTCCACGGCGGCTCCTACAGAAAGATGTTTCAATGATGTCTCAAAAAAAGCTTTCCCTGTGTGTTCCTGATTCAGGGCGTATTCGTAAACTTTTATTAGGCTCTCTTTTTGGGACATAACAAATCTCCTTTTTCGTTGATTATAACTATTTTGAAGGAACTGACGCATGAATCGTTTTTAATGTTAATCGAACAAATCCTAAAAGCAAAAAATTTCCTACCGGAAAAATATTCCCTGGTTTTTAGATAAGAGCATACTCTCAAGAATTTTCTAAACTTTGTTAAGCGACCATGTCGCCAAAGCACACCCAGGAACTGTGACACAGAAGTAGCCTTACGGTTTAGTAAAAACCTATTCCAAAATTTGATAATTCAACAGTCTGGTTCGCACCACCTGTCCCTTCTGTAAAGCCAAATTTCACATTATTTAATTGTGAAGGAAGATCATAGCAGTGTCTTAAATCAGGAGGAGAAGAAGAAAAATCCTGCGTAAGATCGTTACAGTTGCTACAGTCGATCCAGACTTTTATCAAAGCATTGTCATTTCCCTGTCCAGGCTGGTCACATTGATTGCAATTATTAGTGCATCTTGTATGTATTTCCACTCTTACCGTATGAGTTGCTCCATCTTCAAGCCATGTAGGTGACCCTTGTTTATATAAACATCCTGCAGGAGATGTATTCGAGCAGGAAGGATTTAAACCTGTCCCGTGTGTGTTACTACCATTAAAGACTAAAGCAGCATGGTTATAAGGTGATGGATCATTACGCCATCCTGTTCCATTAGGATATGTATCTATTTCAAGAGCAATGCTTTGATATGTAATTCCACCAAACCCTATATCTACACCTGCACTGCCACATGTGTTTGATTGTGCGTTCGCATCAATCAAAGTGAAGGTAAATCCGTCGGCATAAGTTGTTGAATTAGGTGAAGTGTCTGGAGGCGAAAATCTGAATTGAAAATAGGCTCTCATCGTCTTTCCTGAAAGTTGATAGCTTGTAGGAAACCATGAACAACCGTAAGTCCATGTTTGTCCTCCACCCAGTATAATGGTGTTGTTGGAAGTGTTTATTTGCACTGCCGAGGGGCTACTTTCTGATTCGTTAAATTGCCCTATGTTATTTGCAAAGCTTACCTGGGCTCCAATGGGACCACTACTTCCAGAAGAAGACTGCTGGGGATGAATAGTTAAAACCAGAGTTTTCTGGGCTATGGATCCCTGACTGTCTCTTACAAAAAACATTAAGGAATAGCTACCCGGCTGGGAAGGTGTGCCGGTAATTGTCAGAGTATCAGCCTGCCCCCATGAACTTTCAGGAAGGTTTTGACAATCGGATGAGAAAGTATTTGGACTGAAGTTTAGACCAGGTGGATTATCCCCCTGACGACACCATCTGTATCTGCCTCCTGAGGTAAAAGGCGCTCCGCCTTCAGCGAAAACGGTGGCATTATACTGGCTACTAACGTAGCCATAAGGCAGTTCATTATTAAGGATTTTCAAAGGAGCACCCTGACAGCCCGCTTTGATGCGAAGTTCGTCGATAGTCACCCACTTGACAATATCGTCATAATCTTCCTGCCTCAGGAAGTCGTTGGGATAGTCATCTACATCTGGAACACCCTGATCGTAAACTCGGTAGCATGTTTTGCCTGCAGGACACGGGGAAGATGTAAGATGTCCCGTCTGGACATTGAAATTTCCGTCGCCGCTTACAACAAGAAAGGCTACATTTTGAACCTGAGCTTGAGCTGTGCAGTTAGCATCTCGACAGACAATTAGCTGTGTTTCTCTCTTGCCACAGATACCTTCCGCTGGATTTTGGGGGACATTTATAAGATTGGAATCCATAAAATATAAAAGATCCTTTCCCCAAGCATCTTTAGAGGTTCTCACAACCTGAGGAAACTCAGAATTTGTTGGAAGGCGATAATTTTTAGCACCAAACCCTATCACAGCTTCTACTGCGGCATCGACTATTTCCTTTGTTTCTGTTACTTTCGCTCGCTTGGTAAGAGGTCCAATAAGGCTTGCTCCAAGGCTAACAAGTAAACCTATAACGACCAGGACGATAGCCATCTCAATAAGGGTAACTCCCTTGCTACGGCCAGCAACCATGTCATCCTCCTCTTATGACTTTAGTGAAAACCTTTATCGTTTTTTTGACATTTTATAACTTCCATGGCAATATGAAAACTAAGGAAGGGGGTACTCTCACTGCCCATATGGGCGCCATGGTGGTGAGAGTGCATATCCAGTGGCGCAACCGACTTCCTCACATTGGTATGTTTTATGCTTAAATACTAAATTGGCGGCTTAAGCGAAATGATCTAAAATCAGGTAGAAGGAGGTTAGCTTATGAATCTCAACAAGAATCAAAAAGGTTTCACTCTCGTTGAACTTGCCATTGTTCTGGTTATTATCGGGATCATTCTTGGAGCGGTTCTTAAGGGACAGGAGTTGATAACAAATGCGAAAATTAAGAGAGCTTACAACCAATACCGTGAGATTCTAGCAGCTGTTTACACCTATTACGATAGATACGGCAAATATCCTGGAGATGATAACACTGCGCAATCTCGCTGGCCGGTTGCAACAAATGGAGATAACGACGGAATAATCGACGGATTTACTCTTGGGTGTGGTGCCGGAGTTACAACAGAAACATGCCAGGCATGGCTTCACATGAGATTAGCTAACATTCTAACAGGTCCCACAGATGCAAACGAAGGCACGAGAGCGCCATCAAATGTTTTCGGTGGAAGCATTGGAATTGGATACACAGGCATTCCGGGACTTACAACGATGTGGATAGCTTTTGACAATATGCCAGGAGATATATGCCAAATGCTGGATCAGATGTATGATGATGGAACTTATAATAGTGGGAGTATAAGGGGATCGGGTAATTATAATACAACTCCTAGCGGAGTATACGATCTCTATTTCAGGCTCTAGCTAGCTTTTCGCAAGCATATGTTAAGCTAACTCTATTAAGGAACGGATAAGGCGTTTTTGCCTTATCCTCCCTTAAGCTGAAAAATCTCCAAGTAATAACACTACTAGGGTCGTCATAAGTGCGAAACAGCGTAATACTTATCGCTGGTATAATACTTCAAGGAACTGGCTATGGCTTACTATATTCGGTTTCGCCGGAAGCATCCTTCGAAAGGGTTGTTAACCAGGTTTTTGCGGGCATTATATCAACCGTAATCGGCGCTATTTTTGTAGCATTATTCTTTTTCAGGCGATCGCGCTGAGCTATGCAAAAAAAACCAATAGGACAGATCCTTAAAGAAGAAGGATTCATAAGAGAAGAGCACATTGAGTTCGCTCTTAAAGAACAGAAAGCCACCGGCGAGCGACTGGGTGAAGTGCTTACTCGCATAGGCATAGTTACGGACTTTGAAATCGCCAAAGTCGTTGCAAAACAGGCTAACATGGATTTTTTAGACACGAGAACCGTAAATCCAGACCCTGCAGCACTTGCAAAAATACCCGCAAGGTTTGCTCGCGATCGCACCGTTCTTCCCTTTGCTCTCGAAAAAGGAGCTCTCCACGTAGCAATCAGCGATCCTTTTGATCAAGTTGCTATAGAAGGCATAACATCTTTTGCGGGAGCGAGATTTAAGCCTTTTATCGCTCCTGAAAACGAACTAAAAAAAATGATCGAATGGCATTACTATTTTCTTGAAACTCCCGTGGACAAAGAAATAGAAAAAATTCAACAAACTCTCGTTCGCAATCCATCAGCGAACATCCCGGTAGATGATCTGATAAGAAACATACTTGTGCTCGGCATAGTGAACAGAGCAACAGACATACATATTTCTCCAACTGCTCAAACCTCAAGAATATTCTACCGAATCGATGGACTGCTGGATTTAGCCTTTGTCTTTCCCATAACCGTTCACAGCCGACTTGTCAGTGCTATTAAAGTTCGCTCAGGAATGGACATAGCCGAACGGCGTCTCCCTCAGGATGGTAGAATGAGCTTTGAATTCCTCGGCGAGTCCTATGATCTCAGGGTTTCAACCGTTCAGCTACCACGTGGAGAAAACCTGGTCATTCGCCTTCTTCCCACACGTTCCACAATTCTTCATCTTTCATCACTTGGATTCAGCTCTGCTGAAGTTGCCAAACTGGAAGAACTTTTTCGAAAGCCTTACGGGATGGTGCTGGTTACAGGTCCAACAGGTAGCGGAAAGACGACAACCCTTTACTCCGCTCTTCGAATGATTGACGTAATTCATCTCAACGTTCTTACTGTGGAAAATCCCATAGAATATAACTTTCCTCTAATCCGACAAACTCAGACCCTGGAAGAAATCGGTTATGATTTTTCAACGGCTATCCGTCATTTTATGCGGCAGGATCCTGATGTTATTCTTGTAGGAGAAATCCGTGATGAAAAGACTGCTCAAATGGCTATAAGAGCCGCGCTAACCGGGCATCTTCTTCTGTCCACAGTTCACGCTAACAACGCCATTTCGGCAATTCCAAGATTGAGAGAGTTTGGAATAACCCCGGAAATGCTTGCATCCACGCTTCTCGGGATAACTGCCCAGCGCCTCGTCCGAACTATTTGTCCTCATTGTAAAGAACTTTATAAGCCTGAAACCAGGCTTCTTGCAAAATTCAACCTTCCCCCTGAAGGAGAATACTACCACGGTAAAGGATGCCAGCACTGTCGCGGAAAAGGTTACATAGGGAGAACTTCAATTACTGAAATCATCATCGTTTCTGAAAGACTGCAGAAGCTCATTGCTGAAAATGCTACGATTACTGCAATGCTTGATGTGCTGAAAGAGGAAAATTTTCAAGATCTTAGAGAGAGCGCTAAACAAAAGATTCTTTCCGGGATAACAACCGTTGAAGAAGCCAACAGAGTTTTAGGATAACGGCGTCATGCCCCTTATCAGGTATAAAGCCTTTGATCCAGGAACTGGAAGTATAAGCGTTGAGAGGGACGACTGCGAGGATATTCGCGAACTGATCGCCAGACTGCGAACGGAAGGAAAACTTCTACTTTCCTACAAAAGGGAAAGGCGCTTACTTCCAGAAAAAAAGGTTTCACGGCTTGAAATGGCTGAGATGTGCAGAAATCTTTCATTTTTGATATCAGCTGGGGTTCCTATTATTCAGGGGCTTGAAGATATTGCCGCCATGACTGAACACAAAGTCCTTGCCAGGACTCTAAGGCGGGTCGTTACCGATATACGAAGTGGAATGTCTTTTGCCGAAAGTCTTGAACAACACAAAAAAGTCTTTCCCCCCATTGTTAGAAATCTTGCCGCAATAGGCGAAGCGACCGGAAAGCTAGAAACCGCAATGTCTGAAGCTGCTGCGCATTTAACCAGAGTTCACGAAATCATCACTCAAAGTAACAGAGCAATGATCTATCCCGCCTTTGTAGTAAGCGCCATTGGTATTGCTCTGGGGGTCTGGTTTTTCTACGTTCTTCCCAAAATCTTTGCGGTCTTTCAGGAAATGCATATACGTCTTCCTCTGGCAACGAGAATTCTCATGGAAGTCGTTAAAATACTTAAACAATACTGGCTTGTTGCTCCTGCACTGGTTGCCCTGATAGCGATATGGATAGCTCTTGCAAGAATTTATGAACCCATAGGCTACAGGACAGAGCAATTTCTTCTTAAGGTTCCCATATTACGGAATGCAAAGCGGCTTTCTATAATGGCTTTCTTTTTCGAATACCTCAGTCTAATACTGGAAGCGGGGATAGATATTCTCACGGGGCTAAAAATCATGGCGGAAAGCGTCGAAAGCAGGATAATGAAGCGGATAATTCCTTCTATATCTGAAGATATTCAGGCAGGTCGCATGTTTTCAGAATCATGTGATCGAACAAAATTTTTCAAACCCATGGAAATTCGCATTATGCGAATAGGGGAGGAAAGTGGGAAACTCCCGGAACAACTTAAGATCCTTGGAGATTTCTACTACAAAAAGCTTATTGAATTTGTAGAGGCTTTACCCAAAATTATTGAGCCTCTGCTCATAACCGTAGTGGGCATAGTATTTCTCATCATAGTAGTTGCACTTATGGGTCCTGTGTATGAACTAATATCGGCTATAGGGAAGGCTTACTAATGCCTGGTGATTATCTATCTTTTTTTGGACTGAGCGACCACCCCTTTCGGCTCACGCCCGACACCCGGTATTTCTTTCCATCTTCAAAGCACAAAGCTGTCCTTGAAGTAATGAAATACGGCATAGATAGAGGCGAAGGGTTCATTGTCGTAACAGGGGATCCCGGAGCAGGCAAAACGATGTTACTGAGAGTTCTCTTAAAAGAGCTCGACCCAAATTTTGAAACAGCTCTTATTATTGCTCCTACCCTCGAACCAAAGGAACTTCTTCAGGCTATACTTGAGGATCTTGGGGTAGATTTTAACCCTTCAGATACCAAAGAACGACTTGTAAAAAAATTCCGCGATTATCTGCTGGATCTTGTAAACAAGGGAAAAAGACTACTTCTTGTAATAGACGAAGCGCAAAATCTTCCACTTTCAAGTATTGAAGAAATAAGACTTTTATCAAATCTGGAACTGGAAGACAGGAAACTTTTTCAGATACTTATGGTGGGCCAGCCTTCACTCGCATCTAAACTTAAATCGCCTGAACTATCTCAGCTTGCTCAACGGATCAGTGTTTGGGAACATGTGGCTCATCTGTCATCCGATGAAATGATTTGGTATATTCAACACAGGCTAGGAAGAGCCGGAGGAAGTCATATCCCGATAGAAAAGGGGGTTGAAAAGATATTACATCGCACTACCAGGGGAATACCCAGACTTATAAACAAAGTAATGGACAGATCTTTACTTGTTATGGCGGCAAAGTTTCAGCGAAGACTCACAAAAGATATTGTAAAAGAGGCAGTTCGATCTCTTGGTCCCACGCTTGACGATACCGGGATTAAAGGAAGTTCCTGGAATTGGGTCACTGTGGGATTGATTTGCCTATCGGGATTGGCTTTGGTTTTTGTCGGCTTTCTCATCTGGTGGTTTTTGGGGAAAAGACCATGAGCGATATTCTGGTTGCCACGCAGCGGGGAAACTCTTTTTGGGGTCTTGAATTTAAGAAAAAAAGAAAGGGGCAATTTTCTTGTTCCCGGGTAAAATCTTTCAATCCTGAAGAGCTTTCAGGAAGGCAAAATGTGACTGTGGTGGCGGATATTCAGCCTTTCCACTACGCTCGAGAAAGAGTCACCAAAGGGCCTCCTGAAGCCATTAGAATTCAATTGGTAGAACGAGTTGAAAGAATTGGAATTTTTAGAAATTCTCCCGAAATATTTTATAAACCGGAAACAGAAAGAGGTATGTATGTTGAATGTTCAATTTGTGCTGTAGATCCAGATCAACGTGATCTACTTCTTGATCAGTTAATAAAATACCGCATAGGTCCTAGAAGCTTATTCCATACGGCTATTGCAACGTCTGCATTCGTGCTTGATCAAGTTCCGAATGAAAGTGTTATCGCCGTTCATGGAGATGAAAAAAGCGGATGGATTATAATAACAGATTCCGCAGGAATAAGGTATTTGAGGAGTATAAAATTTGACGAGTTTCTGGGATTGTCTGATGTTGCCATTAAAGAAGAAATCGATCTTGCCGCTGGACAATACCGCCGCATGACGGGGTTAGATGTCACAAAGACTCTGGTTTTCGGCTCTATTCGGGGATTAATTCCAGAAGCAGATTCTCCGAGTAGATTAAAATGGTGTCCTGACGCTAACGAAGAAGATATTGCACAATATCCAGAACTATTTGGAGCGTTACTGGTTCCAGCGGAATTCATGATGTTACCGAAGCTGTGGGTTAGCTGGAATAAACATTTAAGCTGGGCAAAAAAGGTTGCCGTAGGAATGACTATCCTGGCGGTGACGAATGGAGCTCTGGCGGGATACTTCTTCAGAAAGGAACAGCAGATAAAAACATCAACGACCGTAAAAGCTCAGATTATCAGGACAAAGTCGGAAGAACTCACCAAAAAAATACCTTTTGAAAAGCTGAAACTCGTGGATGCTTACAAGAACTCTCTGGAAGCGTTTAAACGTGAACCCAAAATGGATGAATTTATAGCCTGGCTCGTTAACACCATTCCTTCCGATTTCAAGATAACACACATGTCGATTAAAAAATCTCTTCCTCAGCCGGGTAGTGCTCCCACGCCACAAATCACACCGTCACCTGCTACAACTTCTGGTGGGGAATCTGGAAGCTTCAGCGTAACAATATCGTTAGGAGCAATTACAAATTTCGAGGAAGCTCATCGAGTATTTCAAAATATTCTGGAAGCGGTGCATTCTCGATATTCTGTATCAAAAAGTGGTTTCAGATTTAATGATCGTGAGAACACAACTGAATGTAACTTCGAATTGAAATTGTGACGCTTTATGGTAATTATTTAAGCGGTGGTGAACTCTAAGGGGCTCAAAAAACCAAAATGAAAGTTGAACAGGCAGTATGGAACATCCATCGTAAAATTTTGATACTTTATATATGTGTTCTCTGCCTGTTAATTTTAGCTTCAGGATTTGCTATAAAAGAAGCTGTAGCTTATCGGTATGCTCTAGCCCTTGAAAAATCTATTCAGGCTGATGAAAAAAAATTGAACGCTCTTGAAAGATTTGTGGAAGAAATCAATCGCTACGAAATTCCTTTAAGCCGTCTTGGTCCACCAAGAGAAGCCACTGTGGAAGAAGAAATTCTGCTTGAACCTTTTGACAGCTTTTTAAGCAAGCTTTCGGCTATTTACGAAAATCAGGGTTTCTTTTTCTTAGAATCGATGGAAATAACAACCTGTCTTGAAATAAAAGATATGAAGTTAACTCGCAAAGAAAAGTGTGTCCCTACAGCCCGCATAAAAGGCAAGGTGGTGACCTTTACTCATGGAACGTTTTAGATCGATTCTTCCATGGATTGTTATTTGGTTACCCGCTGCAGCGGTTGTTGTAGTGTTTGGAATTGTGGGTGCGATAAGGTTATTATACGCAAAGCCTCCCACCTTTCCATCACTTGTGGGATCAATTCCCCAGACATCTCTGGCAGTCGTTGAAGAAAAAGAAACGCAACCTCGCCAATACGTTTACGACACAGCAAAAAAAACTCCCTTTATTGTTGATGTGACAGTAGAAGCCGCGAAAATACCCGAATCTGCCCAACATCCCAAAGAAAGAATACGTCTTACAGGGGTCTTTGTAGTAAACGGCAATAAAATGTGCCTTATTAACGGCACGAGCTACAGAGAAGGAAACAATATATACCAAAGAGGCACTGTGGCACACATTGGTTTAGACAACGTTATAATAAGGGTCAACAATGAAGAAAAAACCCTTCTGGTGGGTCAGGAAGCCGAAATATAGTTTTTTTCTTATGGCTATGATCTTGCTCTGGGGATGCACATCCACTGGAGATAAAAAGCCTGTCTATACTCAACCCAGTTATCAAGGTCCTGTGGGAGGAACAGTATCACAAAAAACAGAGCAGCCCTTTTCACCAGTTTTCAAAAGCCTTTCTCCGATTGATTCCAAAATTGTTTCCGTCTCGGTCGTCCAGGAGGACTACCATAATGTTCTTTTTTATCTTGCTAGAGAATCAGGACTCAATCTCGTTATAGATCGAGAAGCTGAAGCATCTATACCGCCGGAAAACAGGCTTATTACGGCTGAACTACAGAACTTTACTCTAAGGAAGGCTATCGACGCTATCACGGAAATGCTCAACGTTGGATACACCATAAAGGATGGAGTCTTGCGAATTCAGGCGACTCGGGAAGAAGTATTCAATCTAGGTTTTATCCTTACTCTGCGCTCATCAAGGTTCAACCTGGGAGGAGATGTGTTAGGAGGCGGCACTAGGAGCACTGGAGGCACGGCAACAGCCGAAATCGCCAATCCCCTTTCCGGGCTCTTTGAACTCAGCGGTGAAACCACCAAAGAGGGAAACGATATTTATTCTTTTATAGAAAAAAGCTTAAAAGATGGACTTTTGTCAAAGGACGGAACTTTTATTCTCGATCGCTTCACAGGAACTCTTATGGTAAGAGACCATCCCCGCAATATCCATAATGTCAAAACATTCATAGATCATCTAAGAACTCGCTACTCAAAACAGGTGATCATCGAGGCACGAATTGTCGAGGTAGCCTTAAATAAGGCTCATGAATTTGGAGTTCAATGGCAAACAATCTTGAATGAAGAAATAGGTCAAAAACCAACCGTATCCAGCGTAACTAACCTGTTTTGGGGATCCGGAGACGAAGCAAAAGCGCTGGTTGCTCACGTTACTGCTGCTCCATATTTTGAGGCCATCTTAAGAATGATAGAACGATACGGCACGGTAAACATCATATCAAATCCCAAAATCAGAGCAATGCACGGACAACCAGCTCTTATCAGTGCTGGAACATCCATTGCCTATGTAAAATCTATCAAGCGGGAAACCACCGTAACCAGTGGCACGGAGACCAGAGAAACCACTGTTGAAACATCCGCCGTTTTCGATGGCCTGGTCTTCGGGGTTATCCCATACGTGGATCAAGACGGTAGTATCCTTCTTCATCTGGTCCCAATAAAAAGCGATGTAGTGGCTCTGACTGAACGAACAATCGAAAATAACACTATTACTTTGCCTACAGTTAACCTGCGGGAAACCAGCACAGTTGTTAAAGTAAGACCGGAAGATATGGTGATTATTGGCGGCATTATTCTCGATAAACGCAAAGAAGATCATTCCAGGGTCCCGATTCTTGGCCGCATTCCCGGAATCGGGGCATTATTTGGACAAAAAACCAAGTCTCAAGAAAAGGTGGAACTGATTATTCTGCTCAGGTCTAGGGCAATGGTATGAGCCGGCTTTATGAGATAATCCGCCAGATGGAGGAACGCTCTTCTTCGCCCATTTCTCACCAGGAAATGGTTGTTATCTCGCCCCCAGAAGAAGACTCTCAGGTTAGAAAATGGTGGCGATCTTATCGAATTGCCGTTCTGGTTGGAGTTGTTACTATTTTTGCCGTTGCAGGGATCACTGTTGGACCTCGCTTGATTCCGGATGTTGCAACCAAAAGTAAAAGTGGCTTACATGAACATTCCCATGTTGCATCTACAAATTCTTCCGCTCCATTCCCCAGTATGGGGTCTTCTTCAAAAGAATCTTCCCAGGAACTTTCCTCGGAACCGGAAAAATCAGAAAAAAAGGATACACAAACTTCGGATATTAACTATGCTCAATCCAACGAACCATCTATCAGCAAAGAAAATGAATCTCTCAAACAAGAAGATCCATTATCAAGCAAGGATAAAATTGTCTCACCTGAACCAGAAAAAACAAGCGATTCTAAGAAAACAAAGGCTCGGTCAACAAAAACACAGGTGGAAACCAACAAAAAGACTGGAACACCTCGCCGTATTGATTCTCCTAACCCCAGTACACACACCGCCAGTAGGGACTCTATTCCCGTAACTCCAACAAAAACAAATTCAGAAAAACATACTACGCCACAACAACACCTCGCCAGTGTAGCAGCACCTCAGAGCGGCATGATTGTGCTGGCTGAAGAAGCCAGACAGCGTGGAGATATTGACGAAGCCATGCAGCTTTACAAACAGTATCTGAGCTTATACCAGGATCCCTATGTTATGAACAATTTAAGCGGAATACTGATTACAAAGGGGCAAATCAAAGAAGCCGAACAAATTCTCCAGGAAGCCTTTAAGCTTGCTCCAGCCGACCCGGACATTGCAGCAAATCTAATTGGAGTCGAAATAATGCTTGGAAGATCAAATCAAGCCTGTGAAATTTTCTCTAGATTCAAAAAAGACTCAACGCTGGCACCGCCGCCATCTATTAAGGCTCTTGAGCCTTATCTCGCCAATTGTCAGTAGTAGAAGAAAGGTTCTTATATTTTTTAGATCGAGGGAAAAATCAAAAAATCACTCTTTGCACCATTCCATCAGAAGGGCTTTTTCACGGCCTGAAGGGGTTAAGTAATAGCTCCGTCTTTCACCCACGACTTTGAAGCCATGACTTAGATAAAGCTTTAGGGCCGGTTCATTAGACGCTCGAACTTCTAAATGAATGCATCTAATCCCCTTTTCCAGAACAGCCTTCTGAATAACCCAGGAAAACATCATACTTCCTATACCACAACCCTGATGTTCAGGATGGACAGCAATGTTAAGAATTTCCATAAGGTCATGGATAATTCTAGAACAGACATACCCGATAATGTTTTTATTCATGCAGGCAACCCAGGAATAGCTTGCAGGATTATTGGCTTCTTCCGCGAACATCTCCGCAGTCCATGGTTCATACTGGACTTTCTGCTCAATTTCCAGGATCTCTTCGATGTGATTATAATCGAGGCGGTAAAAATCGAGTTCTGTAGTCTTACTCTGGTTCGAGCAGTTCATTAGCTCTTGCGATGTGTCTTTTTCCATACTCCTGCACCAGAGCTGCAAGCTCGCGCAAACTGTGATTATTTCTAGCAGAGTATGCTTTTATAATCATAGGAAGATTGACTCCGCAGACTACATCCACCTGAGGACCCGAAAAAGCGAGAGCAACATTCGTTGGGGTTCCTCCAAAAATGTCCGTAAGCAAAAGAACTCCTTTTCCCTGGTCAGCCTCTTTAATTTTTCGTTCTACTAAAGAGAAAACTTCCTCGTGAGACATCGAAGGATGGATTGAAACTGCGTGAAATCCGTCCATTGAACCAACAATCATCTCAGCCGTTTTAAGTAACGCATCAGCAAGAGAACAGTGAGTAACTATTAAAACACCAACAGACGAGGACGCATCAAGCCTATTCATGCCCAATATCCCTGTGAAACACCTTAACCAGGTAATCCTTTTCGGCGAACCATTTTTTGAAATATTCAGCCACAGCTACCGATCTGTGTTTACCACCTGTGCATCCAAAGGCAATCGTTAAATAGCGCTTACCCTCTTTGACATAGAGAGGCACAAGGAAATCAAAGAATTTTTTAAGTATATCTAGAAAAACCGTGGTTTCCTCATGCTCCATAATCCATTGGCTCACTTCGGGAGCACAACCAGTAAGGGGCTTAAGAGACTCTACAAAGTATGGATTAGGAAGGAATCTAAGATCCAGGACAAGATCTGCTTCTGCTGGAACACCATATTTGTAACCAAAAGAAAGAATCTGAACGGCAAGTTTTCCCTGTTTTGGATCGAAGGAGTAAGTTCTGAAGATAATTTCCTTCAGCATGTGAACGGAAAAAGTGCTGGTATCAATAATTCTATGGGCTCTAGTTCTAAGTTGTGAAAGGAGCTTCCTTTCTTGCTCAATAGCCTGCACAAGAAAACGTTCACTCTCCGTCTTATTTGACAACTCCAATGGATGTACTCGCCTCGTCTGACTATATCTACGTTGAAGCACTTCCGTTGACGCTTCAAGAAATAGAATTTCTAACGCATATCCTTCTCGCTCTATTTCATCAAAAACTTTCTCGTATCCGGCAAGAAAACTCCTTTCTCGAATATCTATCCCCAGAGCGATCTTCTCAATATCAGCCATCTCTTCTTTGCAAAGCTTTAATAGAGCTGGAAGGAGGGGAATCGGAAGATTATCGATACAAAAATAGCCAATATCTTCAAAGGCTTCAATAACTGTGCTCTTGCCAGATCCTGAAAGTCCCGTAACCACTACGATGCGAAAATTCGTTATCATGGTCGAAGCACGTCACGAACCGTTGTCATACTGTTTGATTACATCGAGAATTTCCTTACGAGTTCTAGCGTGAAGAAGCTTCTCCTGCACTTCTTTATTTTTGAGGAGCCGTGCAATCTTAGCTAGAACTTTTAAATGCAAACCAGGACAGTTTTCCGGAGCAAGAAGAGCAAATATAAGATAGACAGGCTTGGAATCCATTGCGTCAAAATCTACACCTCGGCGGGATCTAGCAAAGAGAAGCACCGGAAGAGAGCGAGAACAATCGGCAAAACGGTCTTGGGGCAGTTTACCGTGGGGGATAGCAATTCCATCCCCCACTCCTGTGCTTCCTAGCCTTTCTCTTTCCATGAGCACTTGAAACACTTCTTCGGCATTGAAAGAAGGATAACACTTAGCCAGTGTATTACTTATCTGCTTCAAAAGTTCGGTCTTTCCCGAGGCTTCTACCTCAGTGATAATCCCTTCTTCGGACAACAAATCTCCAATTTTCATATGACTATTACCCACGTTCCTCGCGAGCCCATCCGTTATAGAGTTAGGTTTCTATAAGCCCGTAGTAACCGTCTCTACGTTTATAGAGGACATTAATACGTCCCGTATGTCTATTCACGAAAACCAGAACATCTTTTTTAGCCGAATTAAGTTGAAGCACTGCCTCTTCTACATCTATAGGTTTGGGATCATAAGATTCAGAGTAAATAACAGGCTCATCCTCATCTATGGCGCCTCCCGGCACCACTGTTAAATTATTCTTTCCAGCAGATCGAATATTTCCTGATCTTCTTCGTTTTTCAAGTTGTTTTTTGATTTGAGCTTCCACGGTATCAGCAAGAAGATCGATAGAATTGAAAATATCTTCTGTTTCTTCGGAAGCATTAATGTTTATCCCGTTTGAGTTTATGCTTACCTCAGCTATCTGTCGGAACTTTTCGGTTTTCAACACTATACTGACCTCTATGGGTTCAGTAAGGTAGCGCTTAACACGCCCTATCTTTTCTTCTGCATAAGCTCTAACCCGCTCTGATGGTTCCATGTGTCTGAAAGTTACGTTGATTTGCATGGCTTCCTCCGTTGTTGTGTTAGTGCATACCGAAATGTGTTCATATCATATAGCATAGCATTAGAATGTGGGTTTCTTCCTTTTATGAGAAGGCAAAATGTTCATCATTTCCCTGTACTTGGCAACAGTTCTTCTGGCTATCCTAATTCCCTCCTTTTCCAACATGTTTGCAATCTCTTGATCACTGTAAGGATTGTTAGGATCCTCGCTTTTTATAATAGTTCTAATCTTTTCCTTCACAGTCTCTGAAGCAACATCCTCCCCTCCTTCTGTTCTTCTAACAGAGCTGTTGAAGAAATACTTCATCTCAAAAAGCCCGTGGGGAGTCTGCATGTATTTGTTTGCGGTAACCCGGCTGACTGTGGATTCATGCATACCTACATCAGCCGCTACATCGCGAAGTACCATGGGTTTTAAGTAACCAAGGCCTTTTTCGAAAAATTCTCTTTGTAATCGAACAATGCTTTCGGCAACTTTGTAAATCGTTTTCTGCCTTTGATGAATACTTTTAACAAGCCACGTGGCAGAACGAAGTTTATTCTGGATGTAGTCTTTTGTTTCCTGGCTTAATTTTTCTGGATGTTTGAGGCATTGAAGATAATAAGGGCTAATTTTAAGCTTTGGAATTCCTTCATCGTTGAGAAGAACCACAAATTCATCATCAACCTTTACCACAAAAACATCTGGGCTTATGTATTGAGGTTCTTCATCAGAATAGGCTCGTCCAGGGCGAGGATCCAGATTTTGAATAGCTTCCACAGCTACTTTTAGTTCTTCGGGGCTACATTTAAGCCTGTTAATGAGAGCCTGATAATTTTTCGTCTCAAGATAGTGAAGATAGTTTTGAATAATCGTCTCTACTAATTCATTTCCGGGTATCAAATGGCGAGCTTGTATGAGAAGGCATTCCTTAAGATCTCTAGCAGCAACTCCTAAAGGATCAAAAAGCTGAACGGCTTTGAGCACTTTTTCTACTTCCTCGGTGGAAGCATTTGTAAGTTTTACAATTTCATCAATGGTAGCTTCAAGATAACCGTTCGGGTTAAGATTCCCTATGATCTCTTCACCAATCTCTTTTTCCCGCTCCGTGAGGTTCGACAGGTTCAACTGCCATAAGAGATGTTCCCGCAAGGATGCTGGTTTTGTAAGGCGTTGTTCAAAAGATGGAAATTCTTCGCTTTCTTCCCATTCTCTTAGTCCCACAGTAGCCGATGAAGAGCTATATTCATCAGCAAAAGTCTCCCAATCAAAGTCGTCTTTTACTCTTTCGGATATTTCAACCTCCCTTACTTCTTCAGACTCTGACGGAACTGAGACATCGCTTTCAACATCAGAAACTTCTTCAAATTCTTCAACCGAGTCCACCTCTTCAAGTACAGGGTTTATTTCCAACTCCTGTTGAATAGTCTGGATTAACTCAAGGCGAGAAAGTTGGAGAAGCTTGATCGCCTGCTGAAGTTGAGGCGTCATTACAAGCTGAGGAGCTAATTTGAGTTGTTGTTTGAGTTCAAAAGCCATAACTTTTACACTCCAACTTTATGCTATGTTTGTAAAAACTACTGGTTGTTTGTTTTAGAACTCGTCACCAGCTAACAACCAATAGCCAGTAGCCAAGGAGCTGATAGCTAATATAGTGAAAGTATCCGCCTGGCTGCTACCCGTTGGCTACTTTTTTCAAAACTCCCCTTTAAGTTCTTACATCCCCCAACCGAAAAGACTCCCCCAGGTAAACTCTTCTCGCCTGTTCATTTGCAATTATTTCATCAGGGGTTCCACGCCCCAAAACTCTGCCTTCGTAAATTATATAGGCCTCGTCACAAACACTAAGAGTAGCACTAACATTATGATCCGAAAGAAGCACTCCAATTTTCTTCTCTTTGAGAGACTTTATCGTTCCCTGCACATCTTTAACCGTTATGGGATCTATACCTGCAAAAGGCTCATCCATAAGTATAAAACGAGGATTGGTAGCGAGAGCTCTACAAATTTCCACTTTTCTACGTTCCCCACCCGAAAGCCTATCAGCTTTTACATTTGCCACATGTTCCAGACCAAATTCCGCAAGCAGATTTTCCGTCATCTCTTTACATTTTTTCCTGTCTCTATTGAGCATCTCAAGAACGGCCATGATATTCTCCGCCGCCGTTAACCCTCTAAACACTGATGACTCCTGAGGCAGATAGGTTATGCCCTTAAGGGCCCTTTCATATATAGGATAACCGATAAGATTCTCGCCGTCCAAAAAAACTGCTCCTTCATCGGGTTCTACTAATCCCACAATACAGTAAAAGGTTGTTGATTTCCCTGCTCCGTTCGGCCCAAGTAGACCCACCACCTGTCCTTGATACACGCTGAGGCTAACATCGTCAACCACTCGTCTTTTGCCGTATCTTTTGACAAGCCCAACTGCTCTAAGTCCTTCGTCTCCCATATACTAACCATCTACTTCGAAGTCTTGCCGGCTTGGGTCTGACTTGGAGTAAGAATCACCTGAACAGGTTTTTCCTGTCCCCCTTCCACTACACTTCGGCCTTCCTTCAAATAGATCGTGATCATTTGTCCAGAAATACGATCTTGTCCCTGAGCCACCACAGGATTTCCAACTAGAAGCACTTTCTGCGGGCCAACGTAATAGATCGCCTTGTCAGATGAAGCCACTTTGGTGCCCTGCACTATTCTAACGCTGCCCTCAAGTTCTATCCTGTCCAACTGTTCTCCAAGAGGTTTATCCATAACAACTTGTTCTCCCTGTTTGCCGTAAATATAAAGGCGATCTGCTGTTATCGTTACATCATCACGTCTTACCACCACATGACCTTCAAAAACAACAACTCTCTTTTTCTCATCAAATACCATACGATCGCTATTAAGCTGGATGGGAGAATCATTCTGAAAAGCTTTCTCTCGCTGAGCCAAAGCAAAAGAACCCCATGTTAGACTCACCAAAAACATCACTAACAGAACAGCTTTCTTCTTTGCCATTTGCACCTCAATTTACTATTAAAGGCTCTAACATTGCGACCCTATCATGATCGTCTTTTTACCTTCTTCTTTTTTCGCCAAATACAGATTGCAATTCGACCTTAACTCCACCATCACCATAACCTTTACCTTCTTCCAGATTATATCTCCACTTTCCCACCTGTCCATTGAGCCAACTGGATGAAATCACAAGGGAGGAGTTGGACGAAAGCTCTTTTTCTCTGTTACTGTAAATGGCCCTTTCTGTTTTAAGAACGGCGCCATCCGGAAGTGTTACTAAAACATTACCCGAAAGTTCAATATCCTTAACCCCAGCCCAAAATATTCCTTTGTCGGCAGAGAGCTTAATAACCTGACCGTTTTTCAAGTAAAACTCTGCCTGAACATCTGCCAGGATGCTCTTCTTTTGGTCCAAGAAAACATTAACTTCCTTTGCCAGTATCTTCCAGCATTGCCTTCCATCTTCCCCGATTTCCGTATATTTCATTCCTTCAAGTCTTATTCCACGGTCGCTTCGTTCCGAAGATGTTTGGGAATCTTTGGAAGGTTCGGCTACCCTTTGAGGAACTTCTTCTTTTTGATGCCACGCAAAATAAACAACCATTATTAAAATCAAAACACCTAGAATCCCAGCCTTCTTGGCTTTCATAGGTTTCCTCTTATCGGGGCGGGTTAGAACCCATCCCTTACCCGAAAAAATGTCGCCACTAACATATAGTTTCTCTATTCTTCAAAATATCGTTTTGTTACCTCTTTCCAAAAACCTTTTACCTGAAGGACTATTTCGCAAACCTCCCGGCAGGCTCCTCTTCCCCCGGGTTTTTTTGTTACATAGTGAGCGTAAGGAAAAACGTGAACGCTTGCATTGGGAACCGCTACCGACCATCCAACACGCCTCATAACCGGAATATCTATTAAATCGTCGCCCACGTAGCCAATTTCTTGAGCCTGGAATCCCAGCCTGTTGGTTATGTCCTCGTAAGCTTCTAATTTCCGCTTGATGTTTTGATACACATACTGAACACCTATTTCCTCGGCCCGCATCTCTGTAACCTTTGAATAGCGCCCTGAAAGAAAGGCCACTTCAATGCCTGCTCTAATAAGAAGTTTCAATCCATGTCCATCCTGGACATCGAAAATTTTCATTTCTGATCCATTGTCGAGGTAAATAATGGATCCGTCCGTAAGAACTCCATCCACATCAAAAACCATAAGGCGAATCTTCTTGACTCGCTCAATGTTATCACGCCCAAGGCGTTCTATAAGAATATGTTCGTAAGTTCCAAGAGTATCCATGTTTCTCATCCATTTTGTAAAGACAGATCAGATAAATGCCTTTTCTTTGGCATTTGCCTCCCACGAATAACTTCAAATATAGCCACAAGTTCCTTTAAGCATTGCGAAACATCTTCAAGACGGAGAGAGTTGGGTCCATCGCACAGAGCCTTTTCAGGAGCTGGATGAACTTCCATAAAAATTCCATCAGCCCCCACCGCTACAGCAGCCCGAGCCAATAGAGGAGCATATTGCCTATCTCCCCCGGAACAGACTCCCAATCCCCCAGGCTGTTGAACACTGTGGGTAGCGTCAAACACTACAGGAACTCCAAAGTTTTTCATTATTGCAATTGATCTCATGTCCACTACAAGATTGTTATAACCAAAAGTGGTTCCTCTTTCTGTGACAATTATTCGGTCGTTGCCGATAACTCTAGCTTTCTCTATCACTTTGTCCATATCCCAGGGAGCCATAAACTGACCTTTTTTAATGTTAACAATTCGATCTGTTTGTGCAGCAGCTACTAGGATATCGGTTTGGCGGCAAAGGAAAGCTGGGATTTGAATCACATCGCAAACTTCTCCAGCCATGTGAGCTTCTCTAGGGGAATGAACATCTGTTAACACAGGCACTCCAAGTTCTTGTTTGAGCCTGAACAGCCATTGTAGGCCTTTTTCAAGTCCAGGACCGCGGAAAGATTTAATAGAAGTTCGATTTGCCTTATCGTAGGAACTCTTAAAAATGTATAGCACCCCAAGTTGCTGGCAAAGATCACGAACATTTTCCCCTACTTCCAGCATCAACTCATAACTTTCCATTACGCACGGGCCAGCTATAAGGAAAAGACTGTTGCCTTGTTTAATTTGATCCCAAAGCGATTGATTCTTCATTTTCTTGACTCTGCTAATTCAAGAGACCTACCTACGAAAGAAAAAAACAAGGGATGAGATTCCATAGGGCGAGATTTAAATTCAGGGTGAAATTGGCAGCCCAAAAACCAGGGATGATCTTTCAATTCCACAATTTCCACAAGGTTTCGATCCGGTGAAAGTCCTGTAAATCTCATTCCATGCTTTTCGAGAATTTCTCGATACTCGTTGTTGAACTCAAACCTGTGCCTGTGTCTTTCCCACAGTTCCTTTACGCCGTAGGCTTCAAAGGCAAGGCTTCCTTCTTCAAGCACACATGGATAGGCGCCAAGCCGCATAGTGCCCCCGAGATTTGACATCTCATCACGGCGAATTCGCTGCTGACTCTTATAATCAAACCACTCTCTCATTAAATAGATAACCGGATTAGGGGTGTGGCTGTTAAATTCCTGGCTATGAGCGTCGTGAAGACCAGCCACATTTCTGGCAAACTCAACAACGGCAAGTTGCATACCAAGACAAATCCCGAAAAAGGGGATCTTGTTTTCTCTAGCATATTTTATGGCTTTGATTTTTCCTTCTATACCACGATTTCCAAAGCCGCCTGGCACCAGAATACCGTGAACGCCTTCCAGAAGAGCTTCCCCTCCTTCTTTTTCTACCTCCTCCGAGTCTATATAAACCAACTCCACTTTGGCATCCTGTGCCCATCCGGCATGATAGAGGGCTTCGTTAAGGCTCTTATAAGATTCCTTAAGATGCACGTATTTTCCTACTATGCCTATACGAACATCTCTGGAGGCGTTACGAATCCTTGCAAGAAGCTTCTCCCAATCATCCAGAACGGGGGATCTTGTCCAGATGTTTAGAAGCTGGACAATGCGTTCATCAAGTCCTTCTTTGTGGAGTAAAAGAGGAACCTCATAGATACAATCTACGTCAATGGCTGTTATAACTGATTCGGGTTCGACATTACAAAAATGGGCAATCTTAGCTTTGAGGTCTGATGAAAGATGGCGTTCGGTTCGGCACAGAAGAATATCAGGCTGAATACCGATGCTGCGAAGTTCCTTTACACTGTGTTGAGTGGGCTTGGTTTTCAGTTCTCCCGAACTTTTAAGGTAAGGAACAAGAGTTACATGAATATAAATGACATTTTCACGTCCCACATCGTTTCTGAACTGTCGGATGGCTTCCAAAAAGGGCAGGCTCTCTATGTCTCCCACTGTCCCGCCGATTTCAACAATCACTATATCCTCATCATTTACAACTCCTCGGATTGCATTCTTAATTTCGTCAGTAATGTGAGGAATAACCTGAACAGTGCTTCCTAGATAGTCTCCTCGGCGTTCCTTGTTGATGACAGAAAAGTAGATACTTCCTGAAGTGTAGTTGTTCTTTTTTGACATTACAGCATGAGTAAACCGCTCGTAATGCCCTAGGTCGAGATCAGTTTCGGCACCATCATCCGTTACATAAACTTCACCATGCTGGTATGGGTTCATAGTTCCAGGATCAACGTTGATGTAGGGGTCTAGCTTCTGAAGAGTCACTCGTAATCCCCGGCTTTCCATTAGAGCGCCAATAGACGCCGCAGCCAGCCCCTTCCCAAGAGATGAAAGCACTCCTCCCGTGATGAAAATGTATTTTGGGTGCCTCAATTTATATCCTCCATGTCGCATTTTCTCACAGTATCGTAACAAACAAAGATTTTTCGTTACACCAGACCATAAATAAAATATTCTAGCCAACCATTTCACGAAAACTTTTCGCTAATTCTTCAGGCGTAGTCGAAATAATCTCGTTTTCCATAAGCTTTTGAAGATAATAGTCGTCGGTGCGATAATGTGGGACAAAGTTCTGTCTGCAAACAAGTCTTATAAATGCACCGTAATAGGGAGAATCATCTCCAAGCGGGCTACCAAAGAGCGAAAAGTTAAAAGTAGAAAAACCCAACGAGTAGTAAAACTTAAGGCTCAGGGACACACCGCGAGAAAGAGCCGCCACATCATCCTCTTCCCATTTAAGAATATTGCCTTTTTCTGGAAAGATGCCAAGTATTTCGTTTGTTCCAATTGGAGAAAAAGCCATAATCCAGTGACTCTCGCCAAGCTTCATCACATACCGCTCATTCTTTTCACTCTCCACTTCCACCAAGTCCTTCCAGTAGGATCGACCATTCTGGTCGTAATAGCGACGAGAAGCCTGGAGAACTCTTTCCTGATGTGTTGAAGGGACAGGGGATATTAAAATCTGAACATGAGGATGAAAAACGCTGGATCCGGCAGGAGGCAGGTAATTAGCGTTGATGGTGGCATAAACCATTTGTGGATCCTTGCGAAAAACTGTCCTGACAAATTCTAAAGACACACTAAAAGCGTCCGACAGAAGATCTTCTGGAAAATTGTCAAGGCTTCGGTAATGATCTACCCCAAGCATAATAACGGCATGATAGGACGATGTAGGGAAAAGGTTCGGGAAAAGCACCACTTCGCCTTTTCGAAGCCTTCCACCGGATATAAGATCTTCTGGATATTTTGGAGTCATTTTCTCCCATTTGCCGTCACAAAGAAAACAGGAAGGTCTTGTCGCATCAGCAATGGACTGAACATAAGAGGGATCTGGCGCAGGAAAGAGAATATCTTTCTTGCCCTGAATAGCAGGACTGAAAACGCTCACATGCCCAAGAAGGGGATCTTTTCTGAATTCAAGCATTTGTTCATCAAGTTCCCAGTTTTTGAGAGGATTCCTAAAAGGCGCAACACTTCGAAAAGTCCAAAATTCCAGTGCCATTCCTTTACCCTCCTTGCTGGAAATTCATCGGCTCTACATACTCCCGAATTTTCCCGCTTTCCACAGCTTCAAAGAATTCTTCAGCCATTTGCCTTCCTGCATCCACTCCCTTCATCCAGTAAGACAGCCGATCAGCGTCTCTGCCCTTAAAAGCATAGAAATCATTTCGATCGGGTATCTTACCACCAGGAAGACTTTCAACCAAAGCTTTTGTAGGGCAAACAAGAAGGACTCGAGACATATTAGCACGACTCGGCATCCTGGGACGATACTTATCAAACCATCCTGGAATAATCCGATCAGTGTAATGAGGGTAAAGAACAAAAGAGTTGTCATTAAGGCTGTAGGGCAAATCGAGATGGTAGTCTATAAGCCCGCCATCACGATACACACCTGGAGGTGCACCGGGAATGTCCCGAATTGACTTCATAACCAGGGGTATGGATCCTGAAGCAAGTAGAGCTTGCCGGATGTTGTTTTCGGAAAACGGAATGATTTCTGTCGAAAACAGATCATTTGAAAAATCCACTGGAAGCTGATCTCTAGGGTCGGCAAAAACCACTCTTTTAAGGAAATACCTCATGGCGCTACGCTTTATTAAATTAGCAAGTCCAATTATTGCCACAGCGAAAGTCAGAGTAAAAGTATCGTCGGAAAAACCTACTTTTTCATGCCTTACAGCAATAACAGAAAGCCTGCACAAAGGGTTCTTAAAGGGTTCCTGCCGCCTATCCTGCGGCAAAAATCTGTCGAGTATTCTCAATGTCTCAAGAGTTATTTCCTTAACCGATGGGTTTAGAGAATATCGCTGGCTTATATAGGCATCGAAAAATTCGTCAATTGTCCGAACTGGATCTCTGGAACTTAAAGCTGTCAGCCGCCAGGCACCTATAGAGGACCCGATAAGATGTAGAGGCGTTCCATCCATTCCAATTTTACGGTGAACGATGAGCGAAGCCAGATGTCTATCAAAATGGTAAAGAACAAGCCACTTAGGTCCTCCAGCCGCACCTGCAACAATTCGGATGTTACTAAGTTTGATCCCTTCATCTCTAATAACAGGTAAAATAGAATCCCCCGCTAGAACCCTCACATACCGTCCCATGAAAACCTCCACACGAGTAGAAAAATAAAATGCCAGCTATTCCATATCTCAGCAGGGGCTTTTATCACATATCATCCCCACGGGCAACCATAGGGGTAAGATGTTAAAAATAGGCTGTTCGGAAATTATCCTTTATTTGGAATCTTTTTAAGCCCTTGCGTTTTGATTACGCTGGAACAAGATCGTTGATTAAAATAGCGCATCATGAGTAGGGGCATGGCATGCCATGCCCCTACGATACTCTGATGACAAACATGGAATACTCAAGTCAGAGCCTGTTCAGTGCGGATGATGTGTTCATAATAATTGCATTGCCAGACGGGCGCGCCGGGCGTCCTTCGACATTGGTTGATAGGGAATCGTGCGCGAAGAATGGTTCCGTTAAGCGGACGTCTTGGGCGCGAATCAAATTGTGCCACGGAGAATTCGTTGTCATGCCCAACCGCATTCACGGCATTTTGTGGATTGTGGACAGCGCGATGGGAACCGGTCGTTGGGATAGGGGCGGTCAGCTTGACCGAAGGCGGCGGTAGGATATTGGGAGGGTCGCCGTCCTCGGCGACCGATACACAGGGAATTAACCCTGTTCTCGGCGACCGATGCATTCGAAATTTTACAGTTCCCTGTGGCCATTAGTAATATGGCAGTTGCGCTTCCCTTCGCTCGCTGTGATCAACTCATGGGAGGACTTTCAACCCCAGGAGTACGCTCATGCCGGGCGCTCCTACCAATGTTTTTTTACAACACATTCCACGAACGACCTTGACAGGATAAAAAGAATTTGAATATTGTGGCAGCAGTAAAATTGCAAGCCTGGGGGGTAGGTAATGGGCAGAGCTTACCGATGTATAAAGATAGTCTTTATATCCTTTGCCGTGGTTATGGCGAGTGGGGTTTCACATTTTGCGTGGAGCGAAAACGGAAAATCCATCACACCGTTAAGGCACCTTGCCATTCCTTACGCCAATTTTAATACGGGATACGGCACAGGATTCGATATGGAAATCGTGAAGTTGTTTGCTCAAAAAATAGGCAGACCTTACGAATATGTAGAAACATCGTGGCAAAACGTAATTTCGGATCTTATCGGAAAAGAGATCTCCGTAACCGGCAACGAAGTCACGTTAGGAAATAACGTCCCCATTAAGGGCGATATTATTTGCACTGGGTTTACAGTTCTTCCATGGCGAGAAAAAATAGTGTCTTTCTCAAACCCAACTTTCCCAACTCAAGTTTGGGTTGTGACGTCCAGCAAATCGCCCCTTGTTCCCATCAGCCCCTTTGGTAATGTGGAAAAAGACATAAAAGCCACAAAAGAAATATTGAAAAACCGAACTGTTATGGGAATCAAGGGCTTATGTGTAGATCCTGTGCTTTACGGTATAGATAAAATAGCTACCGTAAAATACTTTGATGGAATTCTTAACGATTTGGCTGGGGTCGTTATAAAAGGCGATTCAGAAGTTATAATTCTGGATGCACCTGATACTTTTGTTGCTCTTCAGAAATGGCCTGGACAAATTAAAATATTAGGTCCAGTATCAGAAAAGCAAACTATGGCTTGTGCTTTCCGAAAAGAGGATAGGGAAATGCTAGAGTCTTTCAACCAATTTCTTAAAGAAATTCAGGAAAGCGGGTTTTATATGAAGCTTATTGAAAAATACTATCCAGCTGCACCTATCTATTTCCCTGAATTTTTCCAGAAGTTACAAGGACAAGCAAAGAATGAGGCGAAAAATAATAACTAGTATCCATATTCTATTCGTTATTTGCGCCTTTTTACTGTGCTACATTGGATATATTCTATTCGTGAACTTCAAAACCGAGTTGCAGCGAGAAAGGTTGCTTTCAGAACTCTTCACCGCTGAAGCAACGCATATAAAGAACCAGACTGATTTCCTGCTAACTGTATATGACAAAATTATGAAAGATCTTAGCTCGGATATACGTGTCGCTGCTTACTTTATTAGTAAACGTATGGGAATGAGCGAGGCCTACGGATTATGGATTTCCAAAATGGAAGCTGTAAAGTCTCTTGAGGAACGTTACTGCCAAAATATCCCGGGTTCTATATGCCTTGATACCATGATCCTTATTGATAATGACCAAAAGATTCTCGCTTATGTTGGTTCTTCAGAAGTTTTAGAAAGTATCCCCGAGGAAGCGTTTTCAAAAAAAGAAAATCTCCCTGTGCCATCTTATGGAATGATTTGCTCTGTAAGAAACGTAATGGTTGAAAATCAAAAAGAAGGTTACGTTATTGGTTGTGTAAAAGATGGGACAATACTAGGTGAATTTAAGCGCTACGCTGGCATTAGAAGCAAATTTGTCGAATTAGCAAGTTTTGAATGGGCAAATAGAACTGAAAAGCTGGTTTTCTACTGGGAAAATGGATCTGGATGGAAGCTGATGTGGAAAGATGGGGAGATAGACTCTCTCAAGCCGCATAGAGAAAGTAAAGCGTTAAACTTTGATCTCCATGGTGGAATTGGACAACTCTGGGTCTATTCTAGACCTTTACCTGCAGGCGTCCAGCATATGATGGCCTACATTCTCGGGATTGGTGCACTTCTATGCCTGACCATCATAATCCACAGCTTAAGACAATTTATCGGTCAACTCTCAGATCTGAACCTTAAACTCAAACAGAAAGCCAAAGAAGCGGAAGAAGCCAGTCAAGCAAAGAGCCGTTATGTCTCCTACATTTCCCATGAAATAAGAACTCCTTTAAATTACATCCTGGGATACGCTCAGATGCTGGTCGAAGACCCATCCATTCCTGAGGGCAAACGACACTTTCTTCAATCCATTGTTCAGGGCGGGGAGCTAGTTATAAAAATCATAAATGACGTTCTGGATATTGCTAAGGTAGAAGCAGGAACTTTGGATTTAAAACCCGAACCTTTCAGTGTGAAGGATTGCTTCCAAGAAATTGCACAGACGGCAAAGCTCGGAGCCATTCAAAAAGGCATTCGCCTTCAGTTCATGTACAACTGGGAAGGCGACTTCAAAGAAGATGTCTGGGTTATTGGGGACAAACTAAAATGCCAGCAGATTATGATGAACTTCTTAAGTAACGCTATTAAAGTCACCCCCGAAGGGGGCACAGTTAAGGTAGAGACAAGAGTGGAAGAAACAGACGACAAGAAAATCAAAATATCTGTTGATATTCATGATTCTGGACCTGGTTTATCTCCCGAAGAGCAGGAAAACCTTTTCATCCCCTTTTACCAGACCAAAACGGGAGCAAAACTCGGAGGAACCGGACTGGGGTTGTATTTTGCCCACAAACTTGTTGAGCTTTTAGGCGGCAAAGTATCGGTAGAAAGTGAAATTGGTAAGGGAACTTTAATTCGCTTTAAGCATGCCATTGGAAAGAGCCACTCCGCTCGACCACCTGGAAGAAACAGCGATAAATGATCAACATTTTTCATCAGAAGCCATCCCAATGCCACCATTTAGAGTTATCATCTGCGACGACGATCCCGGAACTAGAGAACTATTTAGAAATTGGTGCCGAAGTGTTAACCTTAGGGTGGAAGATGCCGAGGATGGAAAAACCCTTTTTGGAAAACTTCTCGTATTTAAGCCCCACATCATCATTCTCGATATAGAGTTGCCTGATATAAATGGAATCACATGCATAGAAAAAATCCGAAAAGATAACGAATATAAATCAGTTAAGATCATAGTCATCACAGGCAAGGCTTATGCAGGCTATGAAGAAAAGGCTCTCAAGGCTGGAGCTGATGCTTTTATGTTAAAGCCCGTCAATCCAAAAGAGCTTTTCAAGACTATATCGGAATTTTACAAACCAGAAGCGGCCGATGGATCCATATTGGACGATAAAGAAATACCAGAAGATCTCGTTGAGGAACTTAAACGTCTCATACTGAGAGCGGACATCCAGGGATTTACCCGAAAACTAAAGGCATCTTCCACTCTAATACGTCAAGAACTAATCAGTTCACTTCTCAACCTGGCTAGAGACTATCGTTATAACGAAATTATTGAAACCCTGGATAAAAGTCTAACCAAAGGGAAAGAATCCAATGGGGATGTTAGCAAACAATCTATTCCAAGGCAGTAATGAAGGGACTCAACATCAACCCTTCAAAGGTAACATCCTTGTAGTGGACGACACAAAGGAAAACCTTGATATGCTAACTTCCCTTCTGTCTCTCCAGGGCTATCTTGCCAGACCTGTTCCTAACGGAGAAATGGCTCTCAAAGCATGCGAAATAGATCCACCGGAACTTATTCTTCTAGACATCAACATGCCTGGTATGAACGGATACGAAGTAGCAAGGCGCTTAAAAGAAAATCCAGCCCTAAAAAACATCCCGATCATTTTTGTCAGCGGCTTACACGAAGAAAGAAACATCCTTCAGGGGTTCAAATTCGGAAGTGTGGATTACATCGCCAAACCCTTTCGAATAAATGAACTTCTTGCCAGAGTAGAAACTCACCTGAAGCTATACAGAACACAGCAAGAGCTTGAACTATATTCGAATCATCTGGAAAAGCTGGTTCATCAGCAGGTGTCAAAACTAACGGAGGCTTACAAAGCAACGATATTCGCCATGGCAAAGCTTGCAGAATACAGGGACGACAACACAGGACACCACATTGAGCGAGTGCGCCTTTATGTTAAAACGCTTGCTCAACAACTGGCTGAAAAAAGCCCGTATAAGGATGTCATAACTGATACGTTCATCGAAAGAATTTTTGAAGCGAGCCCGCTTCACGACATCGGAAAGATTGCAATTCCTGATGCAATACTGTTAAAACCAGGGCGGCTTACTCCAGAAGAAATGGACATAATGAAGCTTCACACCGTGATTGGAGCATCGGTGCTAAAAGATGTTTATTCAAAACATACTTCTAATGAGTTTGTAGCTATGAGCATAGAAATCGCCATGAGTCACCACGAGCGATGGGATGGTAAGGGATATCCTGAAGGACTTAAAGGTGAGCAAATTCCTTTGCCAGCTCGCATTGTTGCTCTAGCTGACGTTTACGATGCTCTAAGGTCAAAACGCCCCTACAAGGATCCCATGTCTCACGAAAAGGCATTGGAAATCATTCAATCGGAAAAAGGTGGACATTTTGACCCACACGTGGTTGATGCTTTTCTGGAAAAACACACGGTCATAGAAGAGATATCCGAAACTTTAAAGAATGGCTACAACCATGTTGTATTGGGCAATTTGGCAGATGCATTTAAGAGGGCATGACCGAAGAACTTAAGTTCTCTGATTTTTCTTGTCTCATAAGGGAGATCCACATGACATTTCCGGTTTATTTTGTTGGGTCTGGACCCGGAGATCCAGAACTTATTACGGTCAAGGGCAAAAGATTAATAGAAGAAGCGGATCGTATAATCTATGCTGGATCGCTTGTGTCAGAAAAGCTTCTTTCTTTTGCAAAACCCCAAGCGCTTCTTATTGACAGTGCTTCCCTTACACTTGAAGATACTCACGCATTGATAGTCGAAGGATACCGTAATGGAGAACTTGTGGTTCGTCTTCATTCAGGTGATCCATCTCTCTACGGAGCCATTCACGAACAGATGGCGTTGCTTGAGCGAGAAGGTATTCCATACGAGGTTGTCCCGGGAGTATCAGTAGTTTTCGCCGCAGCGGCAAAACTGAAGCGAGAGTTAACCGTGCCAGGGGGCTCCCAGACTCTAATTCTAACAAGACTCGGCGGGAAAACCCCTGTGCCGGAGAGAGAATCTCTTAAATCTCTTGCATCTCACAGAGCAACGCTTGCTATATATTTGAGCGTGCAATCCATTGAACGAGTCGTTGATAACCTTTCTGAAAGCTATCCTTCCGACACGCCCGTAATTGTTGCTTATCGAGTTGGATGGCCCGATGAAGCCTTCATATGCGGCACTCTAGAAAACATCGTTCAAAAAGTAAAAGATGAGGGAATTACTCGCCAGGCATTGATACTTGTGGGAGAAGTCTTCGGCAAGCTGGACGAAACCAAACGCTCTCTTCTATACGACGGTAGCTTTTCTCATGGCTTCAGACAGGCAAGACAGTGAACAAATCGCTATCGTGGCAATAACCAAAGAAGCCATAGAGCTGGCTTTACGGCTTGCTGATATTCTGAAAAACGCTACCGTCTATATCTTTCAAAAAAACTACAATGCCCTAAAAGGCTATTCGGCGGCGGTCAGGCCATTTGACAATATTTCTTCAGTATTTCCCGAGATCTGGAATCGCCACAATGTGATCATTTGCATAATGGCAACCGGTATTGTAGTCCGCACTGTTGCATCTCTTATAAGAAATAAAAAATCCGATCCTGCCGTATTAGTTATAGACGAACAAGGCAGGTTTGTTATAAGCCTTCTTTCTGGCCATTATGGCGGTGCTAATGCCTGGGCACAGCGAATGGCGGAACTTCTGGGAGCAACTCCTGTTATCACAACATCATCTGACGTAAAAGGTAAGATAGCTCTCGATTTACTGGCACGAGACAATGGGCTTGTTATCGTAGAACATCCTGACGATCCGTCGATAAGTCTTGCCGCTACCATGAGACGTCTTTTAGACGATGAGCCTATGTGGATATTTGACCCCGAAAGTCGTATTGTTTCTCAGCTTACAAAGGACTATCCATCGTTAACCAGCGTGCCGGAATCTTCCTTGCTGCGGAAGGTTAATACTTACGGAATATGGGTCTCAGAAAGACTTCCTCCAGAAGATCTCAGATGCCTTCGGTTTCATCCCAAAAATCTTATTGTTGGAATAGGCTGTAACCGAGGCACATCGGCAGACGAAATAGTCTCGCTAATAAAGAAGGTTTTACAGCAAGAAGGGCTTTTCATCGGGTCTATTCAGGCTCTCGTCTCAGTTGAAATTAAACAGGATGAGGCAGGACTCAAAGAAGCTTCCGAAAGGCTGGGTGTCCCGCTCTTTTTTGTTTCCATAAAAAGCCTTGATACCGTATCTGTCTTAAACCCATCAGAAATCGTGAAAAAACACATAGGAGTAAAAGGAGTATGCGAAGCCGCACCGATAGCTCTAAACCCCTCAGCTCAGCTGATAGTGCCGAAGACCAAATCGGCAAACGCAACGGCTGCAATAGCACGGGTTCCCTTTCAATTGTCAGCTTAGGACCCGGAGCCCCAGAATACATGATCCCTGAAGCTATGGATGCGTTGAAATCTGCCGATATTATTGTCGGTTACAAAACTTATATTTCACTTATTCGGCATCTATTTCCATCTAAGACTTTTATCAGCAAGGGCATGCGTCAGGAAGTGGAAAGATGTCGTATCGCCATCGAAAAAGCCTTGGAAGGAAAGGATGTTGCTCTGGTGTCCAGTGGCGATGCAGGAATTTACGGTATGGCTGGCCTTGTGCTGGAACTGTGCAAGGAAAGTGGAATTTTGGCAGCGCGAGAGTCCATAAACAAGGAAAATTGCAAATCCATCGAGGTTAGGATTATTCCTGGAGTGTCTGCCCTTAACGCAGCGTCATCCATATTGGGAGCCCCAATAATGCACGATTTTGCTTCCATTAGCTTAAGTGATCACCTTACTCCGTGGGAACTGATTGAAAAAAGGATTAACCTGGCTTCTGAAGGGGATTTCATCATCGTGCTGTATAATCCCAGAAGTGCCACCAGGCCTCACTTGCTGGAAAAAGCTATATCCGTCATTAAAACCCACAGATCGCCTGAAACGCCGGTTGGAATTATATGGCGAGCAATGAGAGAAGGTCAAAAATCTCTAGTTTGTTCTCTTGATACAATACCAATAGAAGACGTTGACATGCATTCTGTTATCATCGTTGGTAATAGCCAGACCTATGTATGGAACGGCTGGATGATTACTCCGCGAGGATATAAAATTCAGAGCGAATAAAGCCAAGTAGAAGGTATTGGTTCAAGTTAAAAACGTAAAACGCAATATTTACGACCGATTTGATATTAGGCGGAAAGATAATTTCTGGCTCTTGCCAGAGCCATAAGCGGGAAGTAGTGCCGATACATGTTGTAATTGATCATGAAGCCCCGACTCAGTTCAACCCCCTGCTCAAGCGTTTTGCCATTCTCATCAAGAGTTGTTCTGGCTCCATGTCCATACCCAGGGAAACCGGTAGCCGTGTAATATGGCTCATCCCACGTGCCATCCCTTTGGGTATCTACAAGAAAGCCAATCCCCCTACGAACGGCTTCTTCGTAACGGCGATCTTTAGTAGCAATTAGACCAAGGATTGCCCAGGCAGTCTGGGACGGCGTGCTGGGCCCAACACCTCTTAAAGTGGGATCCATGTAAGATGCTGGAGTTTCTCCCCATCCTCCATCTTCATTTTGATGTTCTACTATCCAGTGGGCTGCTCTACGAATGTAAAGAGAATTCATATCTTCTCCCAGAACGCTCAAAGCCTGAAGGACTGCCGATGTGCCATATATGTGATTAACTCCCCATCTCCCAAACCAGCTTCCGTCTTTTTCCTGTTCGGATTTGATGTAGCTAAGGGCTTTTTTTATTGCCGTATCCTGAGCCGTTCTTCCTAAAGTGGCAAAGGCTTCCACAACATGAGCCGTAACATCTACACTTGGAGGATCAAGCACTTCACCAAAATCGCAGAAAGGAATACGTGTGATTAACCAATTCGTGTTGTCTTTATCAAAAGCCGCCCATCCACCATTTGAAGACTGGAGGGCTCTAACCCATTGTTCTGCTTTGACAAGAGCGGTGCGGACACGTTGAGCGTGGGAACTACTAAGGCTTGGAAGCATTCTGGCAAGAGCTATCAGCGCAACCGCCGTATCATCGACGTCGGGATACCACCGATTAGCCATTTCAAAAGCCCATCCACCAGGTTCTGATTTGGCTTTGTAATACCAATCGCCTTTTTCGAGCACCTGGTTTTCAAGAACCCACTGAGTAGCAGATTTCAACATGGGAGCTACAGATGGGTAATCAATACCAACATCCAGTAAAGCGACCATTGCAAGCACAGTATCCCAAACAGGAGAATTACTTGCCTGAATATGCCAACCACCATCTTTCCAGTAGGACCAGTGAGGCTCATCCAGAGCTTTTAGTCCCTTTGCCATGATGGGATGATCTAAAGGAAAGCCTTCGATATTAAGAGCAATAAGCCCATACACCCAGGGAGGTTGAATACCGCCCCAGGCTCCATCAACTTCCTGATGGCGAATAATCCATTCAAGACAAAGCTTTATAGCCGTCTCTCTTCCTATTTTTATCGGAAAGGCGTTGTAACGAGAAAATGTTCTGTCAATCCAGTAAAAGAAACTATCCCATGAGAAAAGCCGATCCGGCTTCTTCAGGCTTGGCTTTATAACATCACGCCCATCCGGGAAAAGCTCATCAAGCCGCAAACCTGGTGGAAGATGCTTAACCGGACGTCTTGCACACAAAATCATTAAAGGCACGAGAGTAGCTCTAGCCCACGAAGCGAATTCATAAATGTTTATGGGGAACCAATGTGGGGCAAAAATAAATTCTGGCGGTATGGTAGGGGTTTTTTCCCAGGGCCATTCACCAATAAGAGCAAGCCAGTATTGAGTAAAAACTCTTACGGAGTTTACCCCTCCATGGGAAAGAATCCAATCACGAGCCCTACGAAGAGCTGGATGATCAGCCGAAAAGCCAGCCGAACGGAGAGCAGCATAGCATTCAACCGTGGCATTAATATCGCCTGCTGGAGCATTATAATAAACTTCCCAGGAACCATCAGGTCTTTGAGCATCAAGAATGGTTTTTATCAGACCTTCTTTCTTCACGGGATCATCAATACCCAGCAGATAGAAAGCGAGGAGCCATTCCGCTTCCATGCAGCTATTAGACTCGAGCCATCCCATCCAGTATCCTTCTGGCTTCTGAGCATCCTTAAGCCACTCCACCGCTTCCTGGATGGATCGCTCTAGCTTGTCCGGCTTTACATCCCTGCATGCAACTTCCGCCATAAGCCCCTACCCTTCTATAGCCATTGCCTATTTCCCTTCTTCCCCTTCCTCGTGCCAAGCCCCAACTTTGTAACTTATAAAAACTTTTAATACATTATCAAGGTATCGGCGGTCTAGATTTTCGATCGCCTTATCTAAATTTTTTTCTTTTTCGTCTCCAAAAAGCTTTACAAGGTTAGATCTATACTGCCACCAGAAAATGGTGACCGCTTCTATCATAAGAGTGAACATGTGAGGATCGATAGCGGGATTTATTACACCAGCTTCCTGAGCTTTCGCAACTTCTTGAGCAAGCAATTCTATGCTTTCTTTTTCTCCTGGCCATAAATCTGTATCGCCTTCCAGACAAGCCCATATGCTAAGCCGAATGATGTTTTCATTATCTTTTACAAACCAAAAAAAAGACTCAATGCCTTCTGAAAGAAACCGTTCGGGTTTGATATTTTGATCAGTTTCGGCAACCGACCTATGAGACCACCTTTCCCAGAATCGCTCAATCGCTAGCCTTTTAACCTCGTGATAAAGCATTTTCTTGCTACCAAAATGATGATGGATGAGCGCTTGAGAAACGCCGGAAGCCTCGGAGATGTCACGCATAGAAGTGCCTGCAAATCCGCGCTCGGAAAATAACTTTTCCGCCGCGTCAAGGATCGCCTTTCTAGTAAGATCCGAGTCTCTATCTCTTTTGTAATCACGCACTTCCTGCAACATCTCCCTTCAAAACCCCAACATATATTGATTGATCGATCAATAAATTTCATAAAATTTTGTCACCAAAAAGTCAACTTGTTTATAAATAAGGTTAAAAACTTGTTACCAAATTGCTTCATTACAATCCCCAGATCCCAGCATACTCTTTCCTACCTTCTCCTGCCCAAATAGGCGTCACTCAATATGCCCGGCACAACAGGAAGTTCCTCAGCAGGGGGAGGAAGAAAATCAAAAAACTTCCCGATAAAATCCATAACCATACGGAAGGTCGCCCCCCATAAAATTTCCGTAGCCACCCCGTCCTGGTGTATAAAACAAAGAAAATCCTGGTAGTGAATATTCACTCCGGCATCCAAACGTTTGGGATAGTTGTAAAGACGATAACGAGCATACCTCGATGGATCTAAAAGTTCCGAAAAGGGTATCCACAAAATCTTCTCTACCTCATAGGAATTTTCCATCATCATTACCGAAGATGCGCTAATCACTCCAACAACCGGCACTATTACCTTTCGGAACATAACAAGTCGGTATGGGGATAATACTCCACATACCTTTACCTTGAATGGATTAAGTCGAATTTCCTCCCAGGCTTCCCTTAGAGCAGTTACAGCGAGTAGGGAAATAGCTTTTCTTATTTTCAGGGGATACTTTGACAAACTGTCGTGAAAAACCATAAGAAACCGAGCAATTATATTATCCAGCGGCCTTTTAATGCCCCCACCAGGAAAACACAAATCCCCCGGTTGCACCACATAACGAGACCGCTTATTTAGAATAATCCCAAGCTCTTCGTTAACGCCTTCGAGCTCCATCTTCTTCCTTCTCTTGGGATCCGAGCATATCAAAAACAAAACAGCCGTAATCTCACAGTCCTTTCCCTGAGGATTCAATAAATAGTCGCTAATTTCGCCAAAGGTTTCCCAAGAGAGATCTTTATAAAGCACGCTCGAGATGGTCTCGAACAAATGCTGAACATTATTTACAGACCATGTCTTAACTTCTCGCATTTCTTCCATTCTTCTTCCAACACCTTCGCTGAATAATTTCGAGCCACACCGGCACCAAAACGCCTTTGAAAAGCCTCTGGTGTAAAAACCATAGCCTTATGTCCAGCAAGAAGCCACTGGAACCTGCGAGTCATTACCTTAATGTCCTCATCGTCCGGATGAGACGCAACGTATGCTTTCAGGCGATTATAGTGTTCCACATGAGGAGCAATAAGGCTTTCTTTCAGTTTATCCTTTTCAGGCGATGCATAACACCGATCCACCCTTTCATCTAAACACATAACAAGTCCCAACGCCATTTTTACGTCATCTAAGCGATAAAAGCTCAAAAAATCAGGTGGAACCAGTCCATCAAGTTCCTTTGTCACTTCTTCCATTCGTTCCTTAAGAAGGTTGCCTGATACAACCCCATGTCCTCGCTCAGTGTATTTCTGGATTTTCCTTCGGACGGCTTCTCGTTTTTCAATAAGAGCCAACACAGCTTCAAGCCTTTCCATTCCAAGCGTAAATAGATGCTTTCTTACAAATTCCACCTTTTCCGCTACCCTTGCCCAAACAACGGTCGAAATTGGAACGAGTTCCGGTATGGAAAACACATCGGCGATAATGAACTGCCTTAGTTTTTCGTTAAGGGCGGGCATTCCTCCATTTGAGACCATAAAAAACGCTGCCTGATGGAGTTTTTGCGGGATGATCCAGGATGAGGCATATTTTGACAACACAGGACGAATAGCTTCCTCGAACAGCCTGAGGAGTCCTCTACTCGTTTCCCGCTGAGCTTCCGTAGGCGACCTAAAAAGCCTAACGGCCACACCAGCGTCCTTTCCTACATCCACTAGCCCCAAATAGGCATAAACCGTTCCTATTGAAGGCTCGTTAACAATTTCAATGCGATCCGGAAGAGATTCATCAAAAAATTCTTTGATCCCCGTCCTTTCCCAACGCTTTTTTGCTTCCTCCCATCGATCATCCTGGTAGTCTCTTGGAGCCTTTTCAAGAAAATCTTCTACATTTCTCCCTGCTGCTCGCACTTTTCCCGAAGAGTCAACTACTTCTATTCTGAAAGAAAGATGAAAAGGAATTTCAACTCCTGCCAACTCTCCAGGGCTTATTTTTAATCCTCTAACAGCTTCTAAAGCCTCGGAAAGGGCGACCCAGAAGCTTTCCTGAGGAAGAAGTTCTGGACGATGGATGTAGCTAAGGACTTCTTTCACCGTATCCTGAATAGGTATAAGCTCCCGACGTATGGCTTTAGGAAGTCCTTTGATAACATGTAAAACCTTCTCATCTAGATAACCCGGCACAGTCCAGCCGAGAATGCCTTCTCGATAGGCTCTACCAATAAGATCAACAGAACTAAGCGGCACCGTAATGGTTATTCCGTCCTCGTCAGAACCGGGACTAAAGCGATAAGTAAGAGGAAATTCCGTGCCAAAGATTTTTATATGACCTGGGAAGTTATACTCCATGTCTTCAGAAAGAGCTTCCTTAAGCAGATCATCCTTCGTCATACGAAGGTATCGATCCATGGGGTAGCGCTCAGATGTATTTTCTCTACGTCTTGAGTTGGTCTCACTCTGAGTTTTCCTCCGAAGATTTTCATCCCCGGAAGGAAAACTTGCTTTTCCAGAGTGGCTTTCGGTTTTCCAGAAGCACCTCATAAAACGGTCAAAGCTTCTAGCATCAGAAATTCCTTGGGGAAGTCTAGCATCGTAAAACCGCACAAGAGCCTCTGTGTCCACTACCACTCCACGTCGGCGAATTCTTTCTTCGGTATTACGAAGTTCCTGAAGAATCTTTTCGTTATGGATCATAAAAGGATAGGTTTTCCCAAGTTTCCCTTCAACCAACGCCTCTCGAATGAAAATCTTCCGCGCTTCCTCAGGATTTATACGGCCGTAAGAGACAAGACGATCCTCCACTATTGGCAATCCCTGGTAGGTAACTTTCTCAAAGGCAGTTACTATTCCCCGCTTCTGATTCCAATGTGGATCTCGATAGGAATACTGGCACAGATGTCGCCCGACTTCTTCTATCCAGCTCGGGTCTATTTCTGCTACACAGCGAGCAAAAATACGGCTTGTTTCAACCACTTCTGCCGCCATAATCCACGGCGGGTTGTTTTTAACGAAAGATCCCGGAAAGATGAAAATCTCTTTATCTCGCACTCCACGATACCGACCTCGTCCTTCATGCATAGCAACCAATCCGCCGGAAGAACCAAGAAATCCCGAAAGTAGGCTACAATGTATAGCTTCGTAATCGGCTGGAGTATCACTCAGTTCAAGCTCACCCAGTTCTTCAAGAGTTTCAATGATTTCTTCGTAAACGTTGATCCATTCCCGCATAATTCTGTAAGACAGAAAATGCCTTCTACACCATTCTTTTTGTTTTGATCGACTCAGCCCCGATTCTGCTTCACGGTGGAAAGCTTTCCAGATGTTGAGAAGACTCAGGAAATCAGACCGCGGATCGGCAAAGATTTCATGAATTTTGTCGGCTACAGCTTCTTCACCTAAAGGTCTTTTTCTTGGATCCTGGATGTTAAGGGCGGCCACGATTACGAGCACTTCCCGAAGAGCCTTTCTACGACGTGCTTCAATGAGGATGCGAGAAAGACGGGGATCTAGGGGAAGACGCGCCATTATGCGTCCCGTAGGAGTAAGATTAACGTTTTCATCGATAGCTCCCAATTGACGCAGAGCTAGAAAGCCTTCTCTAATGGCGGTGCGATGAGGAGGATCAAGGAAAGGAAAAGATTCCACGTCACCTAACCCCAAAGCAAGCATACGCAGGATTACTTCGGCGAGATTGGATCGCTTAATTTCCGGTGGAGTAAACTCCTGGCGGGTTAGATAATCCTCTTCGCTATAAAGTCTAATGCAGACTCCGGGACCGGTTCTTCCACAACGCCCCTTTCTCTGATCGGCGCTAGCTCGCGATATGGGAAGAATAGGAAGAGATCGTATGCCTGTTTTTGGACTGTAGTGAGATATGCGTGCAAGACCTGTATCAACAACAAAACTTATATTGGGAATTGTAAGAGATGTTTCAGCTACATTTGTAGCAACTATTATTTTACGATGGGGTGAGGGTTCAAAAATTCTTTCCTGTTCCCAGGATGCCTGCCTTGCATAAAGCGGGAAAACTTGAGCTTTTTCAAGATTGCGCTCACTAAGCCTTTGGACCGTCTCCCGTATATCGCGTTCTGTGGGCATAAAAACCAGAATGTCGCCTCGAAAAAATGGATGTTTTTCCATATTTATCAGTTCATCTACCACATCAACGGCTTGATCTACATAATTCCATTCATCTGAATCACTATCAAGCTCCCATGGACGATATACAACATCAACTGGGTAGAGCTTAGACGGAATTTCAATTATAGGAACATCGATTCCAAGGGATTGGCTGAAAGCGTCGGCAAATTTTTGAGGGTCAATAGTTGCGGAAGATATGATAATGGTCAGATCGTCCCGCTCGGAAACTACGTTTCTGAGCATTCCAATAAGAAGATCGATGTTCAGGCTTCTTTCGTGAGCCTCATCGACCATGATCACTTCGTAGCTGCTGAAAAATTTATCCTGTTGAGCTTCGGCAAGAAGCATGCCGTCGGTTAGAAATTTTATGACCGTTTGTGGAGTTGTGAAATCCTGAAATCGTATCTTATAGCCTACGATGTGGCGCCAATCAGGACCGAGTTCTCTTGCTACCTGCCTTGCCAGAGCTATAGCAGCAATTCGGCGGGGTTGAGTGCATCCAATAAATCCCCTTAATCCTTTGCCTGCTTCTAGACACATCTTGGGAATCTGAGTGCTTTTACCGGACCCTGTCGTCCCTGCCACAACAAGCACGCGATGCTCTGAAATTAGCCGAACTATCTCATCCTTTTTGGCAACTATAGGCAGTTCTGGAGGGTAGGTAATGGAAGGCGGCAAAATCCTGGGTTTAGAAAGCCCTGCCATTCTCCTGAAATAACTACCTTGCTATCATTGCCCGCATCATATCGGCAGCATTTTCCGCATGATTGGAAATATCACCAACGAGTTCAACAAGTCGGATCAGATGAAAAGCCATGATGTCCCTTTCAAATGGATATTCAAAAAGGTCTGCAAGAAGTTTTCTTTCTACCTGATCCGACTGAAATTCGTATTCCCTTATTTGCCGTATGGCGGCTTTTACTGTATCTCTCGTTTCTTCAGAAAAATTGGAGAAGTAGCTTTCTGAAGCCGAAACCATAGGATAGATAGCCTTAAGGGAGTAAATAGAACGATCTATGAGCAGCAAAAAGTCGTCAACCAGTTCAATTGGAACGCAACTCTGTTTGTAGGACAGCCAGTGAAGCACATTCTGCACAGAATCCAACACCTTGTCTTGTTCTCTAAGATAGGCAAAAAGCTGAAACTTATCCATAGGGAGTAATACGCCTCTGGGAAGATGCCCCCTTATATTACGCTTGATTACATCACCCTGATTTTCTAATATGATAACCTTATTATGAAGATTTTCAAACTCTTTGAAGTCTCCCTCCAGGAAGCACATAAAGGCATTTTTATAAACAGGTGCGACTTCCCTAATGATATCTGCATGCTTTAAGAGCCCCGGAAAAGGTGATTGTCGAAAGAGTTTTAAAAAAGCCGTCCTCATTAAATCGTCTCCTTCTAAGTTTCGACTTTCTTAAACAATAGCGTAAAGTTTGCTTTTACTACAAAAAGATGAATTTTAGAAGCTTAAAAATGATCATCGCCGGAATGGCTGAAAGGGGGATGGTTGCCACCCAGTATGATATAATACGCCATACGACTCCTAGATCTACAGCAGCCATACCACCCGCAAGGCCTACCCCTACCACAGCTCCAACGGCAGCGTGGGTGGTGGAAACGGGAAGCCCCAATTTTGATGCAACAAGCACTGAAGTAGCAGTTCCAAAATCTACGGCGTAACCTCTAGTATTGTTCAGCTCGGTTATCTTATGACCAACTGTCTCAATCACTTTGTGGCCCCACATAAAAACCCCCAAAGCGATGAATCCTCCTCCAATAGCAAGCATCCAGAAGGGAACTACAGTTTTGGAGGTTATCATGCCCGTTTTGTATATGGCATAAATAGCTGCAAGAGGCCCTACAGCATTAGCCACATCGTTAGCTCCATGGGCAAAGGCTACATAACAGGCAGTAAAGATCTGAAGCTTACGGAAAACGTCCTCAGCGGGATTTCCTGTTTTAGTGCCGGCTTTGAGCATCCTTTTAGCCCAAATTTGAATTGCAAATCCAACCGAGATAGCGACGATTAATGCAACTAGCACCCCTACAGATGCAACATACTTAAACCTGGCTCCAAAGGAAGTCCCTAAAAAGATAGAAACCAAAACAACAAAGAAAGTAATACCTCCAAATAACGGACTCCACTTTACCGTCTGATCAAACACATCGTAACTTCTAAGAATGAGTCTTCTGATAGAAACAAATATAAGAAAAGCTACCACCCCAGCAAAAACGGGCGATACAATCCAGCTCATAACAATAAACCCTAACTTTCCCCAGTGTATAGCTCTTAAACCGCCCTCCATAAGCCCCACACCTATTAGAGCCCCAACTATAGAGTGAGTTGTCGAGACAGGATACTGACACCATGTGGAAACAAAGACCCAAAAACTTGCCGAAAGTAAAGCCGCAAGAAAACCAAGCATAAGAACTTGAGGAGCAAAAGATACAGCCTCCAAGTCTATGATGCCTTTGGTGATCGTGGAAGTAACATGAGCACCCAGAAGAACCGCACCTGAAAAGTCAAGGATAGCACCAATAATAAGAGCCTGCCTTAGAGTGATTGCCTTAGCGCCAACAGGAGATGCCATACCGTTTGCGACATCATTTGCCCCGATGTTCCACGCCATATAGGCGCCAGCAAAAAAGCCCAGAATTAAAACCCATAATTCCATTAATCACTAATCCTTTTAAGTCTGGATAGAAATATTAAAAACCCTTATCGCATTTTGAGTCGTTTGGTCACCAAGACTTTCCAAATCCATCCCTTTTATATTTGCTATCTCCATGGCTGTATAAAAAACATAGGATGGTTCGTTGGGCTTACCTCGATAGGGAACCGGTGCAAGAAAAGGCGCATCGGTTTCAACAAGTATGCTATTTACAGGCACCCTCTTTACTACATCCCGAAGAATCAAGGCATTAGAGTAGGTTATCACGCCTGGAATAGAAATGTAAAAACCGAGATCAAGGCACCTTTTAGCTATTTCCCAATCGCCTGAAAAACAGTGAACAACCCCTCCTGCAAGTTTAGGTGCCACAGGTTCAACAAGAGAAAAGAAATCATCAAAAGCTTCCCTAACATGAAAAACCACGGGCTTCCCAACCTCGACAGCAATTTCCAACTGCTCCTGGAAGCACCGCCTTTGAATCGCTCTTGGCTGACGATCTCGATAGTAATCCAGTCCTATCTCTCCCAAAGCCACCACTTCTTTCTTGGCAAGAAGATCTCTAAGCTGATCCTTTTCCTGGGCTGAAAGCTCATGAGCTCCGTGAGGATGAACGCCTGCGGTAGCAGAAACTCTTGGAAAAGACTGAGCAAGCTTCAAGGCGAAAAAACTGCTTTTAAGGTCAATCCCAACGGTTACAATGTGAACAACCGACCGCTCTAGAGCTCTACGGAACACTCCTTCCAGATCCTGAGATAACTCAGGAAAATCAAGATGAGCATGAGTATCAATAAGCATCATATGGATCTCCTTAATTAGTTGTAAGGTGCTTGTGAAGATCGCAGAATCTTATAATTTCTGCTCCCTAAAATGCAAAACAAAAATTCCACTCTGAAAACCCTTCATCCAAGCGGATTATCAAAGAAGGTTCCCATTACTTCGAAAGCATTTCATTGTGTTCGCCTAAGGGAAATGGTAAACATGTTTTATAACTGATTGGCAACAGAGAGGAATTCAGGACATCTTTTAATCTGTTGATCGTTACCCCCTTTTCTAGTATAGGGAGGAAGTGGAGTCCGTAACCTTAATGGCAAAACTCAAACTGGAGAAGAATCTCATGGACAATAACAGAGAAGCCATATCTTTACTAAGGGAACTTGTGGAATATATCGAAAACCACTATGTCTTCGATAAAGTCTCAGACAGTGGTTGCGGATACATCGACCCTCACCGCTCAGATGCCTTTCAGGACATACTCAACCGGGCAAAAGAATTTTTAGCAAGATTTAAATAGCCTATCTCTCTTTCATCATGAACAGAGCCGAAATAGAGAAATTACACCATAGAAAAGCTCTGGGTGGCTCGCTTTATCGCTATAAACAAGATGGAAACTATTCTGGCAATCAATGGGTATTTCTAAACAATTTTTCGTCTTGCCTTGTAATGATAGGACACCGCAGGCTAATCTTATCACTACCTTCCTGGAAGAGGAGTTTTCGCTATGAAAGATATTCATCCCCTCAGGGGGTTATCATGGGTTGTTTTGTCGATCATATTAAGTTCCATTACCGCAGAAGGTATTATAAATAAAAATACGGACGACTTGAATAGTTACACTACAACAACTTTATTTGCAGCCCAGGATACTTTCACAAACTATCAGGCACAGGCGTGTTCGCAGGAAATACCTCCGTTTCCATTAAAACTTGCAGGTCTCTCTAAAGAAAAGCAGGTTTATCGAGAGAACACTTCTTCACCAAATAAGCCGTTCAAGATAATCATCGGATCCATAAGCGACAATCTTTATAGTTCGGCTGTGAAAGCCGGGCTTCATCCTTCGCTTATACTGGATCTTGCAGATATTTTTTCTTCTTACATAGACTTTGCAACTGATATTCGTAAAGGCGATACTTTTTCCGTTGTTTTGGGAACAACACCACATCCAACAAAGGCAGGGTCAAAACAGTGGATGATACTTGCAGCAAAAGTAACTGTTCAGGGGGAAACCTATGAAGCCTTTTTCTTTCAACCTTCTGGTCAGAAAGGGGCATATTATGATGGGGAAGGAAAATCCCTTGCTAGAGCCTTTCTGAAAGCTCCTTTACAATATAGAAGAATTTCATCCATGTTCACAAAAAGTCGATTCCATCCCATTCTGAGAATTTACAGACCTCATTTTGGTATTGATTATGCCGCACCTACTGGAACACCTGTAAGCGCTATTGGAGCAGGCAAAATAGTTTTTATGGGTAGGAAAGGAGGATTTGGAAATCTGGTGGAAATAAAACATAACGGCGTATATTCTAGCTCTTACGGACATCTTTCCAGGTTTGCTAAAGGACTAAGAGTAGGTAAATATGTAGAACGAGGCGAAGTGATAGGCTATGTTGGTTCGACCGGTCTTTCCACAGGACCTCACCTGGATTTTAGATTCTATGCCAATGGACGACCTGTAAACTTCATGGCAATATCCGATTCCATTCCTATGGAATCTATTCCTAAAGCTCTAGCTGGAAAATTCAAAGCCACCGCCGAAAACTATCGAACTCTTATAACTCAGGAAGAAGCCAGGAAAGTTGTGATGAAAAGCCAATAAAACCAAATCAGACCATGATCTTTCTCCATGTCCAGCTTCTCGATGCAACAGAAACCATCCTTACTTACAGCCTCGAAGATAGAAAAGAGCCGGATTGGGATCTTCGAGGCTGTAGAGTTCTTGTTCCCATAGGCCGCCATCACAGGCTTGGACTGGTGCTGGATGTAAGTGCCGAAGAACCATCGGGTATCACTACCAAACCGATAATAGCAATCCTTGATTCGCAACCAGTTTTACCTCAAGACTTGATAAACCTGTGCCGACGCATTTCCTCATATTACTTGTATCCGCTTGGACTCACATTACTAATGGCACTTCCCGAGCCACTTCGCAGAAAACCCCCTAAAAAGCCCCAAACTTTACGAACAACAAAAGCAGCCGTGCTTTTATGCTCACCAGAAGACATAAAGGATAGAGCCTTCGACGAAGGGTTGAAAGAACTCTTCGCAAGATATCCATCAGGACTTCCCCTGTCCAGAATTCGAGAATATCTCAAGAAAGATTCGAATCGTTTTATCGTTAAAGCCAAGAAAAAAGGCTGGATCGATGTAATATTGGTTCCAGATGAAGATGTGCTGGAATCGCACTTTAGCCAGACAATTGAAACGTCTGTGCCCGAACAACTTACTGCAGATCAGGCAAGGATTATTGAAAAAGCCGTAATAGCTCTAACGAAAAGTTCTTTCGCACCCTATTTGCTTTACGGAGTTACAGGAAGTGGAAAAACGGAGATTTACCTGCGCCTTGCTGAAAAAGCCTTAGCAATGGGGAAATCAGCGCTTGTGCTTGCTCCAGAGATAGCTCTCATTACCCAACTCGAAGCCATATTCAGAAACCGTTTCGGTGAATTACTTGCTGTGTGGCACAGCGGACTTTCTCCCCAGGTGAGACTATCTCAGTGGGAAGCTCTTCTAAAGGGCAAGAAAAAAGTTGCGCTGGGAACAAGATCCGCCGTCTTTTTACCCATACAAAACTGCGGGCTTATAATAGTCGATGAAGAACACGATCCATCCTACAAACAGGAAGACCGCATGCGTTACAACGCTCGCGATGTGGCTCTTATGCGCGCTCAAATGCTACAAATTCCTATCCTGCTAGGATCTGCTACTCCTTCTCTTCAATCCTATCACAACGCCAGAGAAGGGCGTTACGGGCTTTTTACAATCACTCAAAGAGTCCACGGACAACCTCTTCCGGAAATAGAAGTGATTGACATGAGACGTGAACGCTCTCCAAGGATATTCTCGAAGCGACTCAGAGAAGCTCTGGAGGAGACTTTTGCCAAGGGTTTACAGGCGCTTCTTTTTTTGAATCGCCGGGGCTACTCACCTTGCGTGCTCTGTAGATCCTGTGGTTATGTGGCCACCTGTCGGAGATGTAGTATCCCGCTAACTTATCATGTTGATGAACAAAATCTCAGATGCCATTACTGCGGTTTCTCAATGGAAAAATTGCAGATCTGTCCCATGTGTGAAAAAAACGTTCTACTCTATTTAGGCTTTGGAACAGAAAAGGTCGAAAATGAAATCAAGAAAATCCTGCCCCAGGCTCAAATCGCAAGAATAGACCGGGATGTTATAAAAAATATGAAAGATTTGGTTTCAGTCCTGAATCAAGTTAGACAAGGTAAAGTGCATATCATTATTGGAACTCAGATGATTACCAAGGGGCACGATTTTCCTATGCTCTCACTAACCGGGGTTATTAACGCTGATGTAGCTTTAGCACTTCCGGACCTTCGCTCAGGAGAATTGACGGCTCAACAACTGTTGCAGGTTTCGGGAAGATCCGGACGGCGAGACTCTATCGGGAGAGTTATAATACAAACCTACAACCCATACCATTATGTTATTGAATCAGCCACTAAAGGTGATTACTCACTATTTTGCGAGAAAGAACTAGAGTCTCGGGAAAAACTTTTATACCCACCTTACGCGAGAATGGCTAGAATCATCTGTGAATCAACCGACATGCAAAAAGCTTATGATAGTGTTTACAGTCTTGCCGATTTCATGAGAGAAACGGTCAGGAATGTGGATCAAGAAAGCTGTGTAATAATTGGTCCTGCTCCTGCTCCATCTTTTAAGCTGAGAGATCGATACAGGTGGCATATTCTTCTAAAAGCCAAACAAAGTGGGCTCCTTACGGAATTTCTGGAAAAGGTCTGGCACAGCAATTTAGTCGACAGGTTAAGGAGAAAAGTTCGAGTTATAGTTGATCGAGATCCTGTAACCTGTCTGTAGGCTGTTTCCAAAAAGGTCTAGAATGTTATCTTTTTACGCTTTTTTAAGAAGAGCCTTTCGGGCGCCCTTGACTATGTCCGTCTCTGTATGATATTAAAAACTCACCTGAGGCTGGCGTAGCTCAACGGAAGAGCAGCTGATTTGTAATCAGCAGGTTGCGGGTTCGAATCCCACCGCCAGCTCCAGCAAAAAAGACTTGCATTTTGATTTAAAAGTGTGTAAAGAATATCGGCTCTGATAGTGGAGAGGTTCCCGAGTGGCCAAAGGGAGCAGACTGTAAATCTGTTGGCTTGCGCCTTCGGAGGTTCGAATCCTCCCCTCTCCACCAGAAAGCATAAAGTAACATGTAGGAGATGATGGCGCTGGGCGGGCCGTCGTCGCTGAACTACATGGGCAGATGTTTTGAAAGGTAGGGATTGGGAGAGGAGGGGAATCTTCCAAGCAAAGTTGGTAAGCCCACGTAGCTCAGGAGGTAGAGCACTTCCTTGGTAAGGAAGAGGTTCACCGGTTCGAGCCCGGTCGTGGGCTCCATTTTTTTTGCCCATAATGTGGTAATGCAAATCCGTCCTTCAGCGCCTCACTTGGTCAGCAAAAGTCAAAAAGCTCGATGTTAGCAGTGTTAAACGAGTATTATAATGGGTAGAAGGAGAGGACGATGGGAAAGAAGAAATTTGAGCGTAAGAAGCCGCATGTAAATGTGGGAACGATAGGACACATTGACCATGGGAAGACGACGTTGACGGCGGCGATTACAAAGCAATTGTCGTTTAAGGGGTCTGCGGAGTTTGTTCCCTTTGATCAGATTGACAAAGCGCCGGAAGAGAGAGAACGAGGCATTACGATAGCGACAGCACATGTGGAGTATGAGACCGACAAGAGACATTATGCCCATGTGGACTGCCCAGGTCACGCTGACTACATCAAGAACATGATTACCGGTGCGGCGCAGATGGATGGAGCGATTCTGGTGGTGGCAGCAGACGATGGACCGATGCCACAGACTAGAGAACACATTCTTCTTGCAAGGCAGGTAGGAGTTCCCTACATTGTGGTGTTTCTTAACAAGGTCGATATGGTTGATGATCCAGAGCTTATAGAACTTGTAGAACTTGAAGTAAGAGAACTTCTTACAAATTACGGATTTCCCGGGGATGAAGTGCCTGTAGTTAAGGGATCTGCTCTGAAGGCTCTGGAATCTAACGATCCCAACAGCCCTGAAGCAAAATGCATCTTTGAACTTATGGAGGCTATAGATAACTATATCCCCGAGCCTATAAGAGATGTAGACAAGCCATTTCTCATGCCTATAGAAGACGTCTTCTCCATAAGTGGACGAGGAACAGTAGTAACGGGTAGAGTAGAACGAGGTATAATAAAAGTTGGAGACGAAGTTGAGATAGTAGGTTTTGGACCTACTCAGAAGACGGTTTGCACAAGTATTGAAATGTTCAGAAAGATTCTGGATGAAGGACGAGCAGGAGACAATATAGGAATACTCCTTAGAGGTATTAAGAAGGAAGAAGTAGAAAGAGGAATGGTTGTAGCAAAGCCGGGAAGCATAACACCTCACACCAAGTTCAAGGCAGAAGTTTACGTGCTAAAGAAAGAAGAAGGTGGAAGACATACGCCTTTCTTCTCGGGCTACAGACCTCAATTCTACTTCAGAACAACAGACGTTACCGGAACGATCAAACTCCCCGATGGAGTAGAAATGATAATGCCCGGGGATAACACAAACATTGAAGTGGAACTCATTACCCCGGTCGCTCTCGAAAAGGAACTCCGCTTCGCAATCCGTGAAGGAGGCCGCACCGTCGGCGCAGGAGTTATTACGGAAATTTTACAGTAACCATCAAAAAGGTGGATTACCATGCGAGTTTTAATAACGTTAGCCTGTTCAGAATGCAAACGTAGGAATTATACAACTACGAAAAACAAAAAGACGACCCCAGACAAATTGGCTTTTAGAAAATACTGTCCGTCGTGCAGAAAGCACACGGAGCACAAAGAAACCAAGTAGAAAAAATCAAGCGGAGAGAACGGGAAAGCTCGTTCTCTCCTTTTGTGTCGTTAAACAAATTGAAAAAAGTTCACAGTGAGTATTTATGGGGACGAAAAGACCTTCAAAGCAAAGTGAAAACATATTAACCAGAATCGGAAACTGGGTAAACTCACTCCGAAGCTACCTTAGGGAGGTAGTTTACGAACTTAAAAAGGTGGTATGGCCATCTCGGAAACAAACGATAGGGACGACAGCCATTGTTGTTATCGTAGTTATGATTTTCGGAATATACCTGGGTATAGTGGATGCTATATTTAGCCATGTCATGCGATGGTTTCTAGGGTAACACCGATATAGAATTGGAGATAAGCAGTGGCCGGTGGAGAATTAGAAAAAAAATGGTATATCGTGCACACTTACTCTGGCTTTGAACACAAGGTGAGTGTGGCCATAAAGGAGCGGGCAAAAACTGCCGGTCTCGATCAACTTTTCGGAGAAATTCTCGTCCCTACGGAAAAAGTTATTGAGATTGTAAAAGGGAAAAGAAAATCTTCATCCAGGAAATTTTATCCTGGTTACATTATTGTTCAGATGGTTCTTAATGATGAGACGTGGCATCTTGTCAGAACAACCCCAAAAGTAACCGGACTTATTGGAAGCAAAGAAAAACCTGTTCCGATTCCGGAAGAAGAAGTAGAGCGCATCAAAAAGCAGATGGCCGAAGGGGCTCAGAAGCCACGTCCAAAACAGAGTTTTGAAAAGGGAGATCAGGTTCGAGTTGAGGAAGGTCCTTTTGCTAACTTCCATGGAATAGTGGATGAGGTGCTTACGGAAAAAGGTAAAGTGCGAGTGCTTGTGAGCATTTTCGGACGACCTACACCTGTAGAACTTTCCTTTGAGCAAGTAACTCGCCTATAGGGGGAAATATATGGCAAAAAAAGTAATAGCCAACATTAAACTTCAGGTTCCGGCGGGGCAAGCAAATCCTTCGCCACCCATTGGTCCTGCTTTGGGACAGCACGGCGTAAACATTATGGAGTTTTGCAAAGCGTTCAACGCAAAAACCCAGGGACAGGAAGGAATGATCATCCCTGTGGTGATTACCGTTTACTCAGATAAATCTTTTACCTTTATTACCAAAACCCCACCTGCTTCAGTGCTTCTAAAAAAGGCTGCTCAGATAGCAAAGGGATCTCAAGAACCTGGGCGGGCAAAGGTTGGAACGGTTACGAGATCCCAAATTGAAGAAATTGCAAAGCTAAAACTTCCTGATCTAAATGCTAGAGACCTTGAAAAGGCAATAAAGACTATCGAAGGAACGGCAAAAAGCATGGGGTTGGAAATCGTCGATTGAATCCAGATTAAGGAAGGGCATTGAAAAATGGCAAAGCGAGGAAAGAAATACCTAAATGCGCGCACGAAGGTAGATCCCTTTAAGAAATACACCTTTGAAGAAGCGGTAAAGCTTGCGATTGAATGTTCATACGTGCGCTTTGACGAAACTTTGGATATAGCTGTAAGGCTTGGAGTCGATCCCCGTCATGCCGACCAGATGGTTCGTGGAACGGTAGTCCTTCCAAACGGACTTGGAAAGGAAGTTCGAGTGCTTGTATTTGCCAAAGGTGAAAAGGTTAAAGAAGCGCTCGATGCAGGGGCAGACTATGCTGGCGCAGAAGAATACATAGAAAAGATTCAAAAGGAAGGCTGGTTGGAATTCGACAAAGCCGTAGCCACTCCCGATATGATGGGTGCAGTGGGAAAGATTGGCAAAATTCTTGGCCCTAGAGGCTTGATGCCGAACGCCAAGCTCGGAACAGTCACTCTCGATGTAGCAAAGGTAGTTAAAGAAATCAAAGCAGGAAAGCTCGACTTCAAAGTAGAAAAAACAGGTATAGTTCATGCTCCTATGGGTAAGGTTTCCTTTGGTCCTGAAAAGTTGCTAGAAAATATCGCAGCCTTTATAGATACTCTCATCAGACTAAAGCCTGCCACATCGAAGGGGACTTACATACGAGGTATCGCCATATCAACAACTATGGGACCAGGCATCAAAATCGACCCACTCTCGCTAAAGACCATGGTAGCGTGAGCGAGTATTTGCAGATACGAATGAGCGCACGTATAGTGTGCCAAAAACAAGCTGCCGTTCGGTGCTTTCATCGTTCCAAGACAGTTGGTACGCTTCCTTGGGAAACCTGGGGCGTTTAAATCCGCAAGGACACTAGAAGCGGAGCCCACCGAGACGTATGGAGCTTACCGATTCGGCAGGGTGCATATCGACGCCTTGTTGTAAGAACGGAAAGCACGCCGGCAGAAGAAAAGAAAGGAGGGTTGAGGCGTTTGACTCTAAAGAGGAGCGAAAAAGGAAAAATACTGGAAGAGTTGCACGAGAAGCTGTCTAAAGCCAGTGCAACGGTGCTCACAGACTTCAAAGGGCTTACAGTAGCGGAAATGATGACGCTCCGAGATGCTCTCGCGGCAGAAAAGATCGAATACAAAGTGGTGAAAAACACTTTGATGCGAATGGCGTGCCGTGGAACAGAAGCATCGGTGCTGGAACCCCTCATTCAGGGCACTTGTGCTATAGCCATTGGATACGATGACCCGACTGTTCCTGCTAGAATTCTCAAAAAAATAACCAAGACCCATGATAAGCTCAAAATCAAAGGGGGAGCCCTGGGAGGAAAAATTCTTACTGCTGAAGAGGTTATGGCTTTAGCCGACCTCCCATCAAAGCAGGAATTGCGGGCTCAACTGCTGGGTGTCCTGGCAGCAGTCCCAACGGCTTTAGTAACAGCTCTGAGTGGTATTCCAAGAAACTTTGTTGGAGTGCTTGCAGCTCTAAAACAAAAGAAAGAAGAACAACAAGGCGACGCATAAGGAAGGAGGCAAAAGAAAATGGCAGAAATTACCAAAGAAGATGTTATTCAGTTTATCGAAAATATGACAGTTCTGGAACTCAGCCAGCTTATTAAAGAACTCGAAGAACGTTTCGGAGTAACAGCGGCTGCACCAGTTGCTATGGCTGCTATGCCAATGGCAGGCGCTGCCGCACCAGGTGCTGCTGCACCGGCTGAAGAAGAAAAGACAGAATTTACCGTCGTTCTTACATCTGTCGGAGCTAATAAAATCCAGGTAATTAAAGAAATCCGTGCCATCACTAACCTCGGACTGAAAGAAGCAAAGGATCTAGTGGAAAATGTGCCCTCTACCGTTAAAGAGGGTATCCCGAAGCAGGAAGCCGAGGACATCGCAAAGAAGTTGAAAGACGCTGGAGCTACCGTCGAAATTAAGTAGAAACGATAATACAGCTTAGAATTTAGCATCGGAAATCGGTTTCTTCCTGAACCGATTTCCGATTTATCTTTTTGTTAATTTTAAGAGATAAACGGAAGTAAAAACCTATGCAAAAAAGTAGCTTAGGAGAAACCATGGCGACGGCTTTAACTTATGGATACGAAACAAGAAAAAATTTCGGCAAAATTAAGAAAATAACAGAAATTCCTTACCTACTCGAAATGCAACAGGAAAGCTATCGTCAGTTTCTGCAATATGAAGTTCCACCTGAAAAAAGAGAGAAAAAAGGGCTCCAAGAAGTCTTCGAATCTGTTTTCCCGATAGAAGATTATGCTAAAACAGCTCGTCTTGAATTTGTATCTTATTCCTTTGGAGAAGTTAAATACGACGTTCGAGAATGCCTTGCCCGTGGCATGACCTATGAGGCTCCTCTAAAAATCGTGGTAAGACTCGTTACATTCGATGTTGATAAAGAAAAAGGTTCCAGAGAAATTCGAGACATCAAAGAAAATGAAATATATTTTGGTACAATACCCCTCATGACCGACAACGGAACATTTATTATAAATGGAACCGAAAGGGTCATCGTAAGCCAGCTACAGCGGTCGCCAGGTATTTTCTTTGACCACGATAAGGGAAAGACCCACTCAAGCGGCAAAATTCTCTATTCCGCCAGAATTATACCTCTTAGAGGTTCCTGGTTGGACTTTGAATTCGATCACAAAGATATCCTTTACGTTAAAATTGACCGCCGTAAACGATTCCCCGCAACAATCCTTCTAAAAGCTTTGGGCTACAACGTTGAAGAATTACTTAATACTTTTTACAAAAGTGAACGAGTAAGAATCATTGATGAAGTTAATACCGAAAAGATGCTCGATCCTGAGACTCTCGCCGGCATGAAGGCTCCAGATGATATAAAACACCCTCAAACCGGTGAGATCATCGCCAAAAAAGGAAGAAAGCTTGGTAAACAGCTCATAAGAAAATTACTGGAAATTGGGATCAAGTCTATCCCCATCGCTACAGATGAAATCATTGGATCGGTGTTAAGCCATGATGTTATTGATTTTAGCACGGGGGAGATCATAGCTGAGTGTAACGACGAGATACAACCGGAGACAATTAAAGAATTTCTCAATAGAGGCATTCACGAGATCGAAATACTACACATGCAAAGCCCTTCTTTCAGAAACACCCTTTTGCAGGATAAGGGGGTTGTATCCAAAACTGACGCTATTGCAGAAATTTATCGTAGAATGAGACCTGGTAATCCCTATACCCCCGAAGCAGCAGAAGAATACTTCAACAATCTTTTCTTTAATCCTGACACTTACGATCTTTCCGAAGTGGGTCGGTTAAAAATTAATTCTCAGCTTAACATCAACATCCCTCTTTCTCAACGCACTCTGCGTCGAGAAGATATTTTGGAAGCCGTCCGTCGGCTTATAGAACTCAAAGAGTCTCAAGGACCTGTTGATGACATCGATAATTTGGGTAACCGCCGTGTAAGATCTGTCGGTGAACTTCTGGAAAATCAATATCGAATTGGACTTGTGCGGATGGAGCGAACGATCAAGGAAAGAATGATCGTCCAGGAGATCGAAACCCTTATGCCTCACGATCTCGTAAATTCCAAACCGGTGATGGCCGTGGTTAAGGAGTTCTTTGGAACCAGCCAACTTTCCCAATTCATGGATCAAACTAATCCTCTTTCTGAAGTTACACACAAAAGACGCCTTAGCGCTCTCGGCCCAGGAGGACTCACGCGAGAAAGAGCAGGTTTTGAAGTGCGGGACGTCCATCCCACTCATTATGGCCGTATATGTCCGATTGAAACCCCTGAAGGACCCAACATAGGTCTAATTGTTTCTTTGTCCACCTACGCGCGAGTCAACCAATACGGCTTTATAGAAACTCCATATCGAAAAGTCGAAAACGGACGAGTTACAGACGAGGTTGTTTACCTCACCGCGATGGACGAAAAGGATTATCCTATTGCTCAGGCCAACGCACCCATTGATGAAAACGGTTACCTGCTGGATGAAAAGCTCACGGCAAGAAAAAGTGGCGAATATGTTCTTGTATCTCGTGACGAAGTTAAATACATGGACGTATCTCCAAACCAGATAGTCAGTGTATCTGCCGCACTTATCCCATTCCTGGAACACGATGACGCAAACCGAGCTCTCATGGGATCTAATATGCAACGTCAAGCGGTTCCGCTGGTTAAAACCGAGGCACCTCTCGTAGGCACCGGTATAGAACATATCGTTGCTCGCGATAGTGGCATTACTGTCATAGCAAAACGAGACGGCATAGTGGAGTATGTTGACGCTACACGAATTGTTGTCCGAGCGACTGAAGAAGCTCCTGACGAGAGCTTTGTTGATATTTATGATCTCATCAAATTCCAGAGATCTAATCAGAACACATGCTTCACTCAAAAACCCCTGGTAAGACCGGGTATGACCGTCAAGCAAGGACAAATCATTGCTGATGGTCCTTCCACCGATAATGGAGAACTTGCCCTTGGGCAGAACGTGCTGGTAGCATTCATGAGCTGGGGAGGATACAATTTTGAAGATTCCATCCTAGTTAGTGAAAGAATCGTCCGGGATGATGTTTTTACATCTATTCACATTGAAGAATTCGAAGTATTTGCCAGGGACACAAAGCTTGGAAAAGAAGAAATAACAAGGGATATTCCTAATGTTAGCGAAGAACTTTTGAAAAACCTGGATGAAAGTGGCATTGTCAAAATAGGAGCATACGTCAAGCCAAATGATATACTCGTAGGTAAGGTAACACCCAAAGGGGAAACTCAACTTACTCCCGAAGAAAGACTTCTAAGAGCCATTTTTGGTGAAAAGGCAAGCGACGTTAAGGACAGTTCTCTGCGAGTTCCCCCAGGAGTGGAAGGGATAGTTATTGATGCTCAGGTTTTTTCAAGACGAGGCATAGAAAAAGACCAGCGCATGCAGAAGATCGAAGACGCTCAAATCGCAAAACTACAGAAAGACATGCGTGATGAATCTGAAATCATCCGAAGAATGGCTGCAAAAAAGCTCGCTAAACTACTTGAAGGAAAAACCTCCGGTTCAACCTTAAGAGACGGAAAAAATATTTACATTAAAAAAGGTGATCCAATCACAGAAGATGTTCTGCTCGAAATGCCACCCGTTATGTGGGCAAAGATAGTTCCCGCTGAATCCCCTGCCCTAGCTCAAGAAATTGAAATAATTCACGAGACATACCAGAATCACATAAAGCAGGTTCGAGCACTTTTTGAAAAGAAGGCAGAAAAAATCCGAAGTGGTGATGATCTTCCGCCAGGGGTCCTCAAAATGGTCAAGGTTTACGTCGCCACCAAGAGAAAACTTCAGGTGGGGGACAAGATGGCAGGCCGCCACGGCAATAAAGGAGTGGTATCTAGAATACTTCCTGTAGAAGATATGCCCTACCTGGAAGACGGCACACCCGTGGACATAGTTTTGAATCCTCTTGGTGTTCCTTCTCGTATGAATGTTGGGCAAATTCTGGAAACTCACCTTGGCTGGGCTGCAAAAGGACTTGGTGAACAGATCGGCAAGCTTCTCGAAAACTTCAAAGAACGGGAAACCATAGAGCAAAAACTTAGAAGGATTTACTCTGAGTTGGAACTCGACAGGATTCTCAAAAACAAATCTGATGAAGAACTGAAGGGAATGGCTCCAAGGCTTGTAAGAGGGCTTCCCGTAGCTAGCCCGGTATTTGACGGATCAAGTGAGGAAGAAATTCAGGAATTTCTAAAAGAAGCGGGACTTCCCGAATCAGGTCAGGTAATACTTTACGATGGAAGAACAGGCGAGCCCTTCGACAATCCTGTAACAGTGGGTGTTATGTATATGCTAAAGCTCCATCACCTTGTAGATGATAAAATCCATGCCCGTTCCATTGGACCCTACTCTCTTGTTACTCAACAACCCCTTGGTGGAAAGGCTCAGTTCGGCGGACAGAGACTCGGGGAAATGGAAGTCTGGACAATGGAAGCTTACGGCGCTGCCTATGCTCTTCAGGAATTCCTTACTGTTAAATCCGACGATATCCAGGGTAGAACTCGCATGTATGCAAAAATCGTAAAAGGCGACAACACTCTTGAAGCAGGAATACCCGAATCCTTCAAGGTAATGACTAAGGAACTTCAAGCTCTTGCTCTGGACTTCAGACCGCTTGATGAAGTGGATGAAGAAGATGAAGAATTTAAGAAGTAAAAAAATTTGTAGGGGTGAATCATTAAGGCACCCCTACCTAACGAAATTAAGTAAGCAACAAAGGAGGCAAAGCCTTGAAAGACCTCTATAGTAACATATCATTCAGAAAAGACATTTTTAACTTTAACGCCGTAAAAATTTCCATAGCATCACCGGAAATTATTCGGCAGTGGTCTTTTGGGGAGGTTAAAAAACCTGAAACGATCAACTACAGAACCTTCAAACCGGAAAAAGATGGTCTCTTCTGCGCCCGAATTTTCGGACCGATCAAAAACTGGGAATGCCTTTGTGGAAAATACAAACGGATGAAACATCGAGGAGTTGTTTGCGAAAAGTGTGGAGTTGAAGTTATCCAGTCAACGGTCCGAAGAGAGCGAATGGGGCATATAGAACTAGCTTCACCTGTGGCTCATATTTGGTTTCTGAGAAGTCTCCCTAGCAAGATAGGCAACCTCCTCGATTTATCACTAAGAGATCTTGAACGAGTGCTCTATTTTGATTCCTATATTGTGCTTTCTGCTCCTTCGGGAGTTGAAAAAATTAAAAAAGGTGATCTTATAACCGATGAGCAATACAGAAAACTGGCAGAAGAATTAGGGCCTGAATTTAGAGCAGGCATTGGAGCAGAAGCCATACAGGAACTTTTGCGGGAACTCGACTTAGACGCTATCATCGAGGAACTCCACCAAGAAATTGAGAGCACCTCTTCTGAAGCAAAAAAGAAAAAACTTGGCAAAAGACTACGAATTGTCGACGCTTTTAGAGACTCTGGAAATAAACCTGAATGGATGATTCTTGAAGTCATCCCCGTTCTTCCTCCAGATCTGAGGCCTCTCGTTCCTCTTGACGGAGGACGTTTCGCTACAAGCGATCTTAATGACCTCTATCGTCGCCTCATCAACCGAAACAACCGCTTGAAGAAACTGCAGGAACTCGGAGCGCCCGATATTATCGTTCGCAACGAAAAAAGAATGCTCCAAGAAGCAGCCGATGTGCTTTTCGATAACGGACGCAGAGGCAAGGTAGTTCTGGGAAGCAACAAGCGACCACTTAAATCCCTAAGCGATATGCTAAAGGGGAAGCAGGGACGCTTTCGCCAGAACCTTCTTGGAAAGAGAGTTGATTACTCAGGTCGAACAGTTATCGTCATAGGCCCCAACCTGAGACTCCATCAGTGTGGCCTTCCCAAAAGGATGGCTCTGGAACTCTTCAAGCCCTTTATATTAGGTAAACTTGAAGAAAAAGGGGTTGTTTCCAGCGTTCAGATGGCGAAAAAACTAGTAGAAAAAGAAGTCCCCGAAGTATGGGACGCTTTGGAGGAAGTGGTCAGAGAATTTCCTGTGTTACTTAACCGAGCCCCTACCCTTCACCGACTTGGCATTCAAGCCTTCGAGCCTATTCTCATTGAAGGGAAAGCTATCCAGCTTCATCCGCTCGTTTGCACAGCCTTCAATGCAGATTTCGACGGCGATCAGATGGCTGTTCATGTTCCACTTTCAGTGGAAGCTCAGGCTGAAGCCAGGGTGCTTATGATGTCGAGCAACAACATCCTTAGCCCAGCTCACGGAGATCCGATTATTGTACCCACTCAAGATATAGTGCTCGGACTTTATTACATGACCAGAGAAAAACCCTTCACTTTAGGTGAAGGGCAACTGTTTTACAGTCCCGAAGAGGTTCGTCGCGCTTATGATGCAGGATCTGTAAACCTTCACGCCAGAATTCAGGTCCGAATGAATGGAAAGTTCGTCCAGACAACGGTTGGCAGAGTGCTCCTTTCAGAAATTCTTCCGCCCACATTAGATTTCGATCTTGTAAACAAGGTCATGACCAAAAAAGCGATAGCAAAGTTGATAGACGAATGCTACCGCAAAGTTGGCACAAAGGCCACCGTAATCTTAGCAGATCGCTTAAAAGATCTCGGTTATGCGATGGCTACTAAAAGCGGTATCTCCATAGCTATCAAAAATATGGTCATCCCTAAGAAAAAACCGGAAATACTGAAGAAAGCCTTTGAAGAAGTCGAAGAAATCGAACGGCAATACAGTGAAGGACTTATAACCGAGGGAGAAAAATACAACAAAGTAGTCGATACCTGGGCTAAAGCCACAGAAGATATTTCAGCGGAAATGATGAAAGAAATCGCCATGGAGAAAGTTGTCGGGAAGGAAGGCCAGGAAGAAGAGATGCAGTCTTTCAACCCGATCTACATGATGGCTGATTCTGGAGCTCGAGGTAGTAAAGAACAGATGAGACAGCTAGCGGGTATGCGAGGATTGATGGCTAAGCCTTCTGGTGAAATCATAGAAACTCCCATTACGGCAAACTTCCGTGAAGGACTCACCGTGCTTCAATACTTCATTTCCACTCATGGTGCTCGAAAGGGACTTGCCGACACTGCTCTCAAAACAGCAAACGCCGGTTATCTCACTCGCCGACTCGTTGATGTGGCTCAGGATGTAGTAATCGCAGAAGAAGATTGCGGCTCTCTTGACGGCATAGAACAAACTGCTCTTCTTGAAGCAGGAGAAATCATCCAACAGCTAAGCGAAAGAATCCTTGGTAGAATTGCTCATGAGGATATTGTGGATCCTGTTACGGGAGAAGTGCTTGTACGGTCCGGGGAAGAAATAAATGAAGAAGCCGTAAAGAAAATTGAAGAAGCCGGTATTGAAAGAGTTTCCATAAGATCACCTCTGACTTGCAAAAGCCATAGAGGTGTATGCATTAAATGCTATGGTCGAGATCTTGCTCAGGGGAAACCGGTAGAAATCGGTGAAGCCGTGGGGATTATAGCAGCTCAATCAATCGGGGAACCAGGAACTCAGCTCACCATGAGAACCTTCCATATCGGTGGTGCGGTAAGTAAACGAGTTGAGCAAACATCTATTTCAAACCGTTATCCTGGTATAGTAAGGTTTATAAACCTCCATACTGTTGTCAACCGCGCTGGGGAACTTATTGCGATAAATCGCAATGGGGAACTAGTCATAGAAAGTGCAACCACGGGTCGAGAGCGCGAGCGATACCGTATCATCTACGGAGCTAGGATAAAGGTAAAAGACGGTGATGTTGTTGAAGCAGAAACATCCATTGCAGAATGGGATCCGTTCAACACGCCGATTCTTACGGAAAAAGAAGGAATAGTCAAATTTGGTGATCTTATTGAAGGACAAACCCTTCAGGAAAAAATAGACCCTGTAACGGGTAAGGCAAGTAAGTTTGTATCCGAATACAAAGAAACAGATCTGAGACCTCGAGTATCCATAAAGGATACAAAGGGAAGAACCATAGCAAGATATTATCTGCCGGTAGGAGCAATCCTTATGGTTAACGAGGGGGATGAAGTCTATCCCGGTGATGTTCTTGCGAAAATCCCAAGAGAAACTACTAAAACCAAGGATATAACTGGAGGTCTCCCACGAGTTGCTGAACTGTTTGAAGTTAGAAGACCAAAAGAACATGCTATCATAGCTGAAATAGACGGAATTGTTCACTTTGGAAGAGATACAAAGGGCAAGAGAAAAATAGTTATCGAACCAGAAGTTGGAGAACCACGGGAATATCTCATTCCTAAGGGGAAACACATCATAGTTCATGAGGGCGACTATGTCAGAGCTGGAGAACCTTTAATGGATGGATCTCCGGATCCTCATGACATCTTAAGAGTTCAAGGAGAAAAGGCGATAGCAAAATATTTGCTTGACGAAATCCAGCGAGTTTACAGACTCCAGGGTGTTCGCATTAACGATAAACACATAGAAGTAATTGTGCGACAGATGATCAAACGAGTTAAAATCACCAATCCTGGCGATTCTGGCTTTTTGCCAGGCGAACAGGTAGAAAGACACATCTTCGAAGAAACAAATGAGAGACTTATTGCTCAGGGGAAAACCCCTGCAGAAGCAGAACCACTGCTTCTGGGAATTACAAAGGCTTCTCTTAGCACCGATAGCTTCATATCTGCCGCATCGTTCCAGGAAACTACTAAAGTTCTTACGGACGCTGCATCATCAGGACGAGTAGATAAGCTTAGAGGACTGAAGGAAAATGTTATCCTGGGAAGATTAATCCCGGCTGGCACGGGGTTACCTAAGTATAGAGCAATCAGAGAGAGAGCAATTAATAGATAGGCGGTTTCAATATGAGAGTGTTACAAAAGTATTGACAAGCTGGCCATAAACTTGTATGGATGCAAGGCTTTGCAGGGAAAAGAAAAAGACAACGAAGAAGGGGTATAGGATATGCCAACGATAAGCCAGTTGGTAAGAAAAGGACGAGAAAAGGTAAAACGTAAATCCAAATCACCGGCTCTTCAGGGTTCTCCACAGAAACGTGGAGTATGTGTGAGGGTATACACTACTACCCCAAAGAAACCAAATTCGGCTCTACGTAAAGTTGCAAGAGTGCGCCTTACTAACGGGTATGAAGTAACCGCTTACATTCCCGGGATCGGCCACAATCTTCAGGAACACTCAGTCGTGTTGATAAGAGGAGGTCGAGTCAAAGACCTTCCTGGTGTTAGATATCACATTATTAGAGGGACCCTGGATGCAAGCGGTGTAGCAAACAGAAAGCAGGGCCGTTCCAAATATGGGGCTAAAAAGCCCAAATAGGTTTGAGTGTTACGGGGCAAAGTTTTTACAGCAGACGCTTTAAACAGACTAAAGAACAAGTAAAGACCAGATACTAGGGGTCGGGGAAGAACAAATGCCAAGGCGAAGAGAAGTTAAGAAACGAGATGTTTTGCCAGATCCTAAATACAACAGCAAACTGGTTGCGAAGTTTGTCAACAATGTCATGAGGTCCGGCAAGAAGAGCGTTGCAGAGCGGATAGTATACGGAGCTTTTGACTTTATCGCCCAGAAGACAAACAAGGATCCTCTGGAAGTCTTTCACCAGGCTCTTGACAGCGTGCGCCCAATAGTTGAAGTAAAATCCCGAAGAGTCGGAGGAGCAACCTATCAAGTGCCTGTGGAAGTTCGCCCTGAACGCCGCGATTCCCTCGCTATGAAATGGATCATTTCCTATGCACGACAACGATCGGAAAAAACAATGATCTCTAAGCTTGCAGGGGAACTTCTAGATGCATCTCAAAATCGAGGTGGAGCCGTTAAAAAGCGTGAAGATACTCACCGCATGGCAGAAGCTAACAAAGCTTTTGCTCATTATCGGTGGTAGGACGGCTTACGAGGGAATAAAAAGGAGAGGACGATGGGAAAGAAGAAATTTGAGCGTAAGAAGCCGCATGTAAATGTGGGAACGATAGGACACATTGACCATGGGAAGACGACGTTGACGGCGGCGATTACAAAGCAGTTGTCGTTTAAGGGGTCTGCGGAGTTTGTTCCCTTTGATCAGATTGACAAAGCGCCGGAAGAGAGAGAACGAGGCAT